>CANCPA010000011.1 GCA_947379895.1 Chitinophagaceae bacterium
ATATTGAAGATTGGTTTACGCCACGATTCATCCATTTCTGAGGCAGAAAACAGTTTCATCCCTTTTGGGTTTATTAAATAGGGCGTCCATTGCTTTTTAAAAGATTGCTCACCAGTTAAATGATGTCCTCTGTTATATGCACCACCTTTGATGCCAAAACCAATTTTTGGGTCTATTTGCGTCATCACCCAATTATTGGCCTCGGGTTGCTTGATAGGATCTACATTATTAAACGTTAATACAATCTTGCGATCCTTTACATCATTAAAATATTTTTTAAATTGAGCAAATGATTCTAAACGAAAAGCCTCCCAAGGTTCCTTTGGTATAATATACTTTTCATTTATTGGGTCGCCTTTATAGGTGTCTTCATCTCCTGTAGAACCTGTTTTTACTTGTACAAATGCGATGCAATCAAATTTATTTTGAGGCTGATTTCTCAAAAAAAGCGAGAATTGTTTAATCATTTCAAAATAATATTTTTTATAATTCTCGTTTAAGTAATAAGGATTTGAATTTGCGTACTTATCATTTTTGGGTTTGTTACTTTTTACAATCACCAATGGAACACCATTTTCATACAGCCATAATGGAGCATCCCCACCAACATTGATACTCATTTTTACAATTTTATGGTACTTAGCTGCCTTATTCAAAGTCTCTTGAAAAACTGAAAAGTCAAATGATTCGGGCCCTTTTGCTTGCACATCAGCCCACCTTGCGGAAACTTCAATCCCTAACATAAAATCTGCTTTAGGATCAGAATAATCATCAATGCCTCCTCCTCGATCCCACACTCCATAACTTGTAACAGGAAGGGATTGTGCAGTTGATTTAATACTACTAAATAGCACTAGTGAAATCAGTATAAAATATTTAATTCCTATTCTCATAATTGTTTATTTAAGGTTTAACTAAAACAATAAAACATTTATTGCTTATATCTTACTAAACTTTTGTATTCTAATTTGATGGTCTTTGCTATACGATTTTAAGAAATAGACACCCTTTGAAAGGGACTCTACATTAAGAATCTGTTTAGAACCCAAAAACGTTTTTACAATTTGTCCCGAGGCATTTAAAATCTCAATTTTTTCAATTGAGCTACCTGATTCTATTAAGATTTGGTTATTGACAGGATTAGGAGACATCCTGATCTCAAACTTTTCAAAATCTACTGAAACAACACTTGAGTAGGTGTATTTACCATCTTTGTCAATCGCTTTAATTCGATAATAATTGATACCTACAACAGGTTGTTCATCGCAAATAGAATATAAATTTGATGTAGAAGAGATGTTTTGTCCATTTGCACTTGCTATCTTTTCAAAATCTATTCCATTGCAACTCCGTTCTATTTCAAAATGGTCACAATTAGTTTCAGACTCCGTACCCCAATCTACTTTGATACCATTTTGTACACGATAGGCTTTCAAGGTTTCACTAAACTTTACCGAAAGGGGACTTGCTTTAATTTTTGAAAATAGCCAATCTAGTGTATAAGGTTCTGAATCAGAATAAGTACCTGCATATTCTGTTTTGTAATCATATATAGTTGTTGTTGTAATACCTGTAAGGGTATCTGTATCTGTTTTGGTTAGTTTTCCAGAAACCCCATAAGAGTCAACCATGAAATCTTCTGTACTATGCCCTCGCTTAATGAAGGTTGTGAATTTCATTTTTGCATTTTTCAGTTTCATATAATTAAACAACTCCACATCACTAGTATAAGGAATAACGTTGTCTTTATCTCCGTGCATTGTCCATAAATCAAAATCCACCAATTTATCCCTATTGTTGACTGAAATTTTGTTGCCTTCTGCTGAAGCTACTATGGCTGCTGCGAAATAATTAGGGTCGTAACTAATAAAATTATTAGCACCAAAACCTCCTGCCGATTGTCCCATTACATATATCTTGTTCATATCAACATTAAGCAGGGTTGCAATAATTTGTTTTGCCCCTTCAAAATGTTTTTTATTCCACATATCACTTTTGTCGGCCTGTAATGCAATAATATAGGTCGGATGAATTAATCGAATTGAATCACCTGCAAATTGACCATTGATTGCACGAAGGCTATTGATGTTGTAATCTTTAATTCCAGGCGTACTAAATCCTGATGCACCATGCAAAGTAATCACTACAGGATATTTTTTGGTAGAATCGAAATTAATGGGTCGCAATAACCTATAAGCCAAAGCTTGATTGGTGCCGCCATAAACAAAATTATAAGTGTAAGGCTCATACTTATCTACCACCCATTGTGGTTGATTCCATTGGGCAAAAATTTGTATTGAAAAGATGGTCATTAATAGTAATAGCCCAATTGTACTAGTCTTTCTTCTTATCATTTTACCTAAGTTTAATATCTATGTAATCTTAAAAAATGTAAAACACCTCTTCTTTATTCAGTCTAACTGTAATTTTATAACCATAAGTCATTTAAAAACTTTTAATTCTTTAGGGTAAATTATAAAATTTAAAGAATAAAAAGTTACCCTTTTACAGAGGATTATTTATTACAGCTATTATATTTTACTAAACTTTTGTATTTTAAATTGATTGTCTTTGCTATACGTTTTTAAGAAAAAGACACCCTTTGAGAGTGACTGAACATCAAGTGTAAGTTTTGTACCCAAAAATGTCTTCACAATTTGTCCTGCTGCATTTAAAATCTCTATTTTTTCAATCAGTTTACTTGACTCAATGCGAATTTGGTTACTAACAGGATTGGGCGACATCTTAAATTCAAACTTGTCATAATCTGCTGATACAACTCTTGAATAAGTGTATTTACCATCCTTATCTATTTCTTTTATGCGATAATAATTAGTGCCTAAAATTGGTTGAGCATCATAAATAGAATATGAATGGGAGGTTGAAGAGAGACCTTGTCCCTTAACGGTTGCTATAATTTCAAAATCTATTGCATTGTTGCTGCGTTCTATTTCAAAATGGTCACAATTGATTTCAGATGCCGTAGCCCAATCTACATTGATACCATTATTAAATTGATAGGCTTTTAATTGTTCAGAAAACTTCACATCAAGGGGAATACTTTTCCTTGAAATTGTTACTTCTATACCATTAAAAATATCATTAATAGTATCCGTGTTTGCCAAAGTAAAATCCGAACCCAATAATCCACTACCGTTTGCTATTGCATCTGTAATACTAAAAGTTACAGTTTTCCATGTATTATCACCTACTCCTGTTACTTGAACGGCATCTTTAATGCCTGATGAAGACTTATACCTAAAAGACCATTTTGAACCTGCCTTCTTATCTAACCAAATAATCTTGAATCCTAAAGTATCAGGTATGCAATTGGTAAAGACTGCTGAATCAAATTTAAAATACATCGTATTTTTACCAGTAGCATTTTCAAAAGAACGGGCAAATCGGTCATATTTTGAAGATAAGCTATCTAATTTCCCACGTACCCTAAATAATCCAATTGAAGTGGAATCAGGATTGATTTGTGTAAAAAAGCGTTCAATATTCCCCTCCGCAATATCCCAACCTGCGTCATTAAACCCTATTTGATTTGCTCTTTGATAAACCTGCCCTTGAATAACAGATGAAGTATCATCCATTTGCGCCCCCCTATTCTTATACTTTGGGTTATTACATATAGCTAGATAACGTGCTACTGTTGTCATATTACCTTTGCCATATACATTGTTGGAAAACTTTTTAGTATCAGCTGAATTTAATCCTTCGTGAAAAACACAAAAAGCTGTAGTTGCCGTAGCGGGATATACTTGTTGTGCATACCGAGTAAACATTCTAAATGTTTCCCTAGGGCTAGTAATAGTCGTTACATAAGTCATTGCATCTGCACTCAAATTATAGGTAGATAACCCTACATTTATGCCTGCAAGTGCCGCCCAATAAAAACCAAGGTCAGGATTAATAGCAAAGTATCCATTCTTCCAAGTTTGATCCATTTCAGAAGCTGAGAATAACTTTAAACCTTTAGGATTAACCAAATATTTGTAAAGAGATTCTTTGTAGCCTTGCTCACCAGTTAAATGATGCCCCCTATTGAATGCACCCCCTTTAATCCCGAAACCAATGGTAGAATCTATATTGGTAGTCGCCCAGTTCCAAGCATATACTTCATTAGGGTCTGATGGATCAATGTCATTAAAAGTTAATACTATTGGATTATTAGGTACATCATTAAAATATTCTTTGTATTTCTGAAAAACCTTCAAACGGAACGCATACCAATCCTTATCTGGTATTTGATATTTCACAGAATCAACTTTACCCTTATAAGGAATTTCGTCTCCAGTACAGCCAGTTTTAACTTGAACAAACGCAATTAATTTGAATTTTCTTTGAGGTTGATTTCTTAGAAAATTGGAAAATTGTTTTAAAAATAGCCATAAATAATCTTGATAGGTTTGGCTTAAATATTCTGGATAAAAAGGCCAGCCTGTTTTATCATTCCCTCCATTTGTAGTTACTTTTTGAACTTGTGGATACGGATTATTAGTAGTGTCCTTATCGTTATCATACATCCAAAGTGGTGCATCAGGACCTACATCAACACTAAACCGAATTAATTTATTATTAGTATATGCTTTATCCAATTCTGTCTGAAAAGATGAAAAATCAAATGTTCCTTTAACTAGTTCAATATTTTCCCATTTTTCCGAAGCCTCGATACCCATAACAAAATCAACATTTGGATCCTTAAAATTTTTAATTTTTCCACCTCTATCCCATGCACCATAACTAGTAATTGGGAGAGATTGTGCAGTAGATTGTATGTTACCTAAGAGTACTCCAAAAATCAAGAGGGTACATGCGAATACTTTTTTCATTTTACATTTTTTAGAGTTGTTATACTTTTTGTCAGCTTAATTTGCTTTTTATTTTAAAGTGATTTTTTAAGAATAATTCAGGGAAAGAATCCTATATGATCAATGGGAACTATCATTCAAACTATTTAAATTCAATAAATGCATGTTTTAAAAGCAAATTTCCATTTTAAATCAACTTGATTACCAGCCGGGATTCTGTGGTTGCATTCCAGCATTCATCGTTAAGTCATTATCGGGAATAGGGAAATATTTGTATTTATTATCTATCAAATCTAAACGATATTTCTGCCTGATATTTAATCGTTGATAGTCAAACCATAACTGCATTTCAAAACAAAGTTCCCGACGCCTTTCTGCAATAATAAGATCCATAAGGTTTCCAGTAGGTATAGTTCTACCTAAACCTGCCCTTTCTCTTACATCAGCTACTCTTTCACTTGCATTAGTTAAATCGCCTAAAGCATAAAGTGTTTCAGCATACATCAATAAAACATCGGAATATCTCAAAACGGGTATGTTATCTCCAAAACGAACCTTATCTGCCGAACTCGTATGATATACATAAGTGGTAGGTTGCATAGGTATATTATTGGCTGAAATTTGATAATCGCTCCAATACTTCTTAAATGTTAGAAATTTTATACCAGTAGGATAAGTTATTGTTGCATTAGTTTTATTGATGTATTGAAGAAAAAAAGTAGCCGACTTACGTGTGTCTGCATCCGAAAACTCACCCAAAAATGCGGGTAAAGAACGTACTGCACCAATTTCGGTAGATAAGATCCCCGTTCCTTTTAGACCAGTAAGAGCAGCAAGACCATTGCCCAATTTAATATCAGAAGCTTCTATATACTGAATAGAAAAGATGTCTTCTTTACCATTCTCGCTTTCTGCTTTAAAAACATCAAAATAATTGGTTGTTAATCCATAGCCTTGAGAACCACTATACACAGAATCACATAAATCTCTTGCTTTAGTGTACATTTCTGTTTTATCAAAAGTATTCTCATACAAATTTGCATTTGATGCAATTGAAGAGGCAATGGTCAAATATACTTTTGCTAATAATGCCTGTGCTGCTCCCTTTGTTGCTCTGCCAGGTTGATACCCTTGATAATCTGTTAATGGATTCCCGCTCGTAGCACTGCCATAAGTAGCATATACATTCCAAGTTGGTAAATCTGTCGAAGCAACTTTCAAATCTTCAATTATTTGATTATATACCACATTTTCGTGAACCTTTTTGGGATAGGCATCCGATAGCGATTCAACCCCATAATTTAATGGAACCTGTCCCCACATACGAACTAAATTGAAATAGCAGAGTGCTCGTGCAAATTTTGCTTCAGCCAATATCCTTTTAGCAGAATTTGGGTTTATATTTTCAACTTTCAATAACTTAATAAGCATACTCGCTCTATTTATACATACCCACATCCGTTTCCAAGCCTTTTCAATATCTGTTAAATCTTGCAGCCCATAATTCATGGTCATAAAGCCAGGAGTTGTATTTACAGTCCCTGTTGGAGCCTCTAGCATTTTAAACAAGGTGTAATCGTTGTTTGGATAATTAAAATATGTGTCCCTTAATCCAGCATAAACACCATTAAGAGCTGAAATTCCTTGCTGTTCATTTACATAAAAGTTAGTTGATTGAGCGGAACTATATACTGTTTCTTCCAAATATTTTTTGCAAGAAGACAACGTGAAAAGAAGTATAATTACTGTGAAAATTTGTATTTTCTTCATATTTATTTTTTTTAAAATTTTAGAAAGTTACGTTTATGCCAATTGTATAGATAATAGGTCTTGGATAGCCAAAATTATCGTACGCCAAGATACTAGAACTTTGATTTGTAGCCCAACCACCCGGTTCAGGTTGAACATTCTCAGGATCTGTACCCCTATATTTAGTCAATAAGAATGCATTTTGAACACTTCCAACTATGGATGCACTTCTTACAAATGGTATTTTATTAGCTGGCAATTTATAGGATAAGGCAATGTTTTGAACCCTTACGAAACTACCATCTTCCACACTCGTAACATTTGCTGACATACCGTTAGCACTTATAGAACCTAATTTTGGAACAGTAGTATGAATATTGTTTGGTGTCCATCTATTTAACATTCTAGTGGAGACAGTTGTTGCTGAACCCCACGGGTCATTAAATTTATTAGTGTTAAATAGATTGGTATTCATTAATAGGTCATTAGACGCATTATATACATCTTTACCATAAACAGAATTGATAAATATGTTCAAACTCCAATTCTTGTAGGTAGCATCAAACCCTAAGCCAAGTGTAAATTTAGGATGTGGGCTTCCTACAACTGTACGATCATAAATGTTGATGATTCCATCACCATTTACATCCTTATACTTTATATCACCCGGTTTTGCAGTGGGCTGTATAAGCGTTGTATTACCACTTGTTGCGTTTTTAATAGCATAATTATTTATTTCGTTTTGATCTGCAAAAATACCTAGCTGAGGAACTTCCCAAAACACTCCATAAGCTTTGCCTTCAGCTACATAACCGGTATATTTATTTGAATTTATAAATTGACCGCCTCCTCCAAGCCATTTTGTTATTTCATTTTTATATTGAGAATAAACGATGTTTGACTTTAATTTGAAATCTTTAGTACTAATGATATCTCCATTCAATTTAAACTCAAAACCAGTATTAGTCATATCTCCACCATTTCTTGTCGATGAGGCGAACCCTGAAACGCCTGGCAATGGAAACCCTTTGACCAATAAGTCGGAAATTTTTCTGATATATACCTCCCCACTAAAGTTTACTTTATCCTTCCACAATGCAATGTCTGCCCCTAAGTTATAATCACTTGTAACTTCCCATTTGAGATTAGGATTGCTAAAGGTTTGGGGTGCTTCTGCAGCTACGCTCGTATTACCGTAGGCATAAGTTGGAGTTGATACTGCCAACCCAAGACTGTAAATAGATCCTTGTGCTTGATAAGGGAGAATATTTGAACTTCCAGATTGCCCACTACTCAGCCTCCATTTCCAACTTGAAATAACTTTACTATCAGCAAGAAAACTTTCTTTCGACATTTCCCAGGCTAGTGCAATTCCAGGAAAGAAAGCCCATCGGTTATTAGCCCCAAATTTCGAAGAGCCATCATATCTACTAGTGATGGTAACAAAATATTTATTATCATACTTATAATTAATTCTTCCAAGAAACCCAACTAATGATTCTTTACTTTTACTCGAACCATAACCCGTTGTAGATGCTCCTGCACCCAAATTATAAGGCCCATAAATATCTGTATTAAATTGGGTAACATCACCTACACCGGAGCCATTCATTAATTTCTCAGATAACTCAAAGCCTCCTAAAAAGGTAATCGAATGTTTGCTTTTTGTTAAGGCATAAGTAAGTAAATAATTATTGGTATATTCTTCGATTTTATTAGTAATTATATTTGCTAGCCCACTTGTTAAACTCCCTTCTAAGGTAGTAGCTGGCAAATAAGATAGTCTTTCCCTGGAATTTGAATTGTATTTTAAGCTAGCTTTAAATTTAAGTTCTGAACTTATAGTGAAATTCAGAAACACATTAGTCAAAATGATGTTTCTTCTATCTATATCTGTAGAGTTCGCTAATCGTGCTAATGGATTTTCATACGCTTTTGGTTCTCCCAACATATTGCTCAAATTATAACTACCATCTTTGTTGTAAATGGGAGTCACGGGTGTAATACCATATATAGATTCTATAGCGGCCTGTCCATCTGCTAGATGATTATAAGTTTGTCTTGTGATATTTCCAGTATAGCCAAATTCAACATCTTTTGTGAGTTTTGAGGTATTACTTAAACTTAAATTCAACCTATTGTAATCTTGATTACGAAATAATCCATTATCTTTTACATAGTTAATACCAAAACCCGTAGTGGATTCCCCTTTACCATAATTTATTTTCAAACTATGATTTTGAAGTCTCCAAGGCTGTTCTGCTTCCTTAGCCATATTATATCCATCTCCCCATGTAGCAGAATCCTTTTGTAAAAAGCCAACAATTTCAGTACTAGGTGAAATGATGTCTGGTCGATTGGATCTCATTTCATAAAAAAGTTTTGCATAATCTTTGGCGCCAACTAACCCAATATACCTTGCCGTACTTTTAACAGTGAAAAAGCTAGAATAGGTGGTTGTTGTTTGTCCATTCTTAGGTTTATTGGTGGTAATTAGAACGACTCCATTTGCACCTCTCGAACCATAAATAGCTGTAGATGCAGCATCTTTTAAAATTTCTAAAGAACTAATATCAGCAGGGTTTAAAAAACTAATATCATCAGCATATATACCATCTATAACATATAATGGCTCTCCTGTTCCATTAATAGAACTAAGCCCCCTTATTTTTATGGAAGTAGCCCCACCCGGTTCATTACCTGTATTACGAACATAAACACCCGCCGCTTTTCCTACCAATCCAGAAACAGCATTTGAGGTTAATTCTTTATTTAAATCGCTCCCTTTAATGCTTGATATACTACCTGTAACATCTGAACGACGCACAGTTTCATATCCAATGACTATAACTTCGTCTAAACCTGCTATGATTGGTTTTAATACCACATCAACAGAAAGCCTATTATTTATTTCAATCGTTTGTTTATCCATTCCAATATAGGAAATCTTCAATTTATCTGTAGGCAATGCCTCAATTGAAAATTCTCCTTTTTCATTTGTTCTTGTCAATGCAGTTCTTCCAACAACTAAAACGGTAGCACCTGCTAACCCCACCTTTTTTTCATCGGTAATCACTCCCTTTATGATTGACTTTTGTGCAAAAACACCATGGCTTAGTGATAGTAGTGTCAAAATGCATAATCCTAATTTTACAATCGCTCTCATGTTCTGTATTTAATTATTGTTTGAGTTGTTTAATTTTTTTTCTTCCTTCTTTTATGAGTTATCGTTTAAATCAATTCCATTTTTTAAATTCCATTAATCCTACAAGGTTTTATAAACGTTTTTGTTAGAATAGTCAAATTACTAACCCTATAAGGACTTCAAGCCCCTTATAGGGTTGGATTTATTTAAATGATTCTCTTTTGTAAGTCGCTATTTCATTTCATAATCAAACCTAAATCTATCATTTTCTTTATGAGCCTCCTGCATGATTTTTGCAATATTGGCTACAATATCCGGATGACTATTCGCAATATTTTTCTCTTCTTTAGAATCCGTACTTAAATCGTATAATTCAATTGGAGCATTGTTATTATCTGAAACATTTACTCTGATACCTTTCCAATTACCAATTCTCACTGCCTGACTTCCACCCCTTTCATGAAATTCCCAATACAAATAATCATGCACCTTCTGATTTTTCCCCAATAGAGTAGGTAAAAAAGAGATGCCATCACTCTCTTTCGGTGTTTTTGCATTTGCAACTGCAGCTAGTGTTGGCATTACATCCCAAAAGGCCGACACATTCTCTGTTTTAGTACCCGATTTTACTTTTGCAGGCCACTTTACAATCATAGGTTCTCGTATTCCCCCCTCATAAACGTCTCTTTTAATCCCTCTTAAATTGCCATTACTATTAAAAAAACTAGGGTCGCCACCGCCTTCACTATGAGGCCCATTATCGCTCGAAAACATAATAATCGTATTGTTTTCAATTCCAAGTTCTTTCAACTTTGCCATTACTTCTCCCACATATTTATCTAATCTTATGACCATCGACGCAAACGTAGCATGTGGATTTTTTTGAGTAGTGTAATCTTTTATGACTAAGTTTTCGCCATAATCAAATCCTTCACCCCTCTTTTTTCCTGCAAAAGGTTTTTCTGTACCAAACTTTGCTACTTGTTGTTTGAAAGTATCATCATCAGGAACAATTAATTCAGCGTGCGGCAATGTAGTAGGGTAATACATAAAGAAGGGCTTATCCTTATTTTCTGTCAGAAAGTTCAATGCCTTTTCTTGAATCACATCCGCTGAATAGGTCACGGTATGTTTCCAATCGTTACCCGTAAGCATTACCTTCTGATTGTTATGCCATAAATGATCTGGATAATATCTGTGAGCAACCGTTTGACAATTGTATCCATAAAACTCATCAAAACCTTGATTGTTAGGGTCGCCTTCTGAACCAATATATCCTAGTCCCCATTTGCCAAAAGCCCCTGTTTTATAACCTGCACTTTTCATCACTTCGGCAAGAGTAATCGTATTTCCAGACATAGGAACTTGACCTTCATCCATTCCCTTTTCTATTCCATTTCCCCTAATAGACGTGTGTCCTGTATGTTGCCCACTCATCAATGAAGATCGAGAAGGTGCACAAACAGGTGCGCCAGCATAATGCTGCATAAACTGCATCCCTTGACTTGCTAACTTATCCAAATTGGGTGTACTTATTTTTTGTTGTCCATAACAAGATAAATCACCATAACCTAAATCATCGGCAAGTATGTAGATGATATTTGGTTTTTGCTGCGCATAAATACAATTGTTAAAGCCAGCTAATAAAAAGGCAGATAACACTAATGAGTAAATTTTCATTCCTAAATTCATTTAAAGGATTACTTATTTTTTGAAATTAAATTGGCACGTAAGCAAACATTCATAAAAGCTGCCGAAGTCCATAATTGTTGTCCTGAACCAGAAATTAGTCCTCCAGGAAGTTCTACTTTTTCATGAAATGAACCAAAACCACCCCATTCTGATTCACGCTTGGTGGATAATTTTGTTCCCATACAACGAGCAAGGAGTGCAGCATTATAACCTGTATAATCTTTACCATCTGCTAATTCTTTAGCTTGAAGAAAATAGGTGTCACAAAATGGCCAAGATGCATTATTGTGGTCACCTTTATTAGATTCTAAAAACGGATGAATCAAGGGCGTTCCCTTATCAGTAGTAGGGTAATCGTCAATCGCTTTTTTAGCCTCTTTTCCCTTAACAATACCGAATAATACGGCAAAGGCAGTTCCAAGATTATGCTGATTTTGCATGACTACTCCATTTCTATCTTTATAATAAGTAAATGTGCCGTTTGGCAAGATTAGTTCCTTTCTTATCGCTGTTTTAAGTGCTTCCGCCCTCTTTAGCCATTCATTAGATTCTTCTGATAATTTACATTTTTTAGCAGCATTTGCAAGTGATAACATGGCTTTATAGTAGATGCAATTGGTGGATGTAGCCTTTAGTAAAACACAATCTGATATAGTCATTCCTTTAGGATATGCACTTGATGTTAAATCTTGAAAAGCAGGCTGTGCCCTATATAAGCCATCCGTTTTGTCAAACCATGGTTCATAGTTTGATTTGAAATTCTCTTTACCATTTGTATAAAACCATTGCCAATCGGCCATTTCAGGATGGGAGGCGAATAAATTATCAACAGCCCAAATCCATACAACATCATCAGTTCGGCGAGTAATACTGTTGGTTTTAAATTGTGCCATTACTTCTTTTTCGTCCTCTGTAATTACTTCCCACGGGGCATCAATTTCTTTTATCTTATGTTTACTAGAGACTTTATATCCTTGTTTCGCAATGACTTCTCTTGTAACTTTTAATGATTGTAACATCTCTTTTGGGTACAAATAATTGAGACCTAATATACCTGCTAGTGAAATATCTCTAGTATAAACCTTATCTGTATATCTGCGACCCGCTGCAAAATAGGTTCCATAATCGTTAGTTACTAAGTTTTGTTCCACATCATTGAGTGCAATCTTCCACATTTTTTTAATGATTGGCGAGGCATTGTCTTTCAACAAAGTACTGCATTTAGGATTTACAGTAGGCAAGTTTGAAACTGTAAATGCACCTAATGCATCTGTTAGAGTAGTGTCTGTAAGAACTAAAGGCCCACCTGCATAGGTTAATTTAACTTGACCTTGAGCTACAGAAGTAATTTCAAATAAGCAAAAACTTATTATAAAAAGGGATAATCTAGAAAATAGCATAAGCAACACATTTATTTGTGCAAAAGTCCTTATATAAGGAACACAGAACTACTTCAATATGTCTCATAGAAAGGTGAATTTGTTTCAATCGTACTAAAAAGCATTATTTTACCTAAATTCAACATATTGAACCCTTAAAAAAGTAGCTGTTTTCTACACTAATGTTAATACAATGTAGTTATGTGAAGGATACTGAACGAAAATAAAAGAGTCATTAGTATTTCTCAAGTTTTTTGAGATGACTTTGTAAACATTTCGAATATTGGTGGGCAGCTTGAGTCGGTAATTAGAAGTTCTCAAGCTTTTTGCCCTTCGATAAACTCAGGATGACAACTTTTAGAACCCACCCCTAACCCCTCCCAATAGGAGAAAGCGAAGAGCTTAGCGAAATTTCAATTATTCATGTGTCAGATTCGCTGTATTCTACGCTCCTTTCTTCGAGTTCCCCTCTTGGGAGGGGGTTAGGGGGTGGGTATTTAATTATACAAATATGTGCTTATTAATCATCTCTTTTAAACAATAAAAATGATGTCATTAGCAGCCTGTCGAAGCTGGAACTAGCTTAAATATTCTCTATTGTTCTTGAAATAATTATAAATATGTCATTAGCAGCCTGATGAACAAGGAGATGCGTGTATAAGATGCTTGCACTTTGACTTGTTCTGTGTGACAGTCTTGCTGATTTTCGTAGCCAATGCCGATGTGTGTCATATTGCGTTTATCGAGTAGATTTGTCAACTTTTTGAAAGTTGACAAATCTTGCAGTTCAAGTCATTTTATTTTTAGACTTTACCTCGACATCACTTATCACTCTTTCTCTATTCTCATAATAACTGCAATGTAAAAGTCAAGCCAGTAATCAAGGCTAAATGCACGAAATGATACAGTATGTAAAACGGCAATAAGGCAGGATTATGTAGGGAGAGCATTCGTAGGTTTCTATCATGAAAATTACTCATTAAAATAGCATTCTTTACTTTGTCACCTGTTTCAATATCAAATTGATCGTCTGTAAACTTCCAAGGTTTAATGTCCATTACCTTTTTTTTAATTTAAACAATAAATAATTTAACCTAAAAAACGTGTTTGCTCCAACTACGGTACCGACATTGCAGCGAATCTTCGTGTTTGCTCCAACTACGGTACCGACATTGCAGCAAATCTTCGTGTTTGCTCCAACTACGGTACCGACATTACAGCGAATCTTCGTGTTTGCCCAAACTACGGTACCGACATTGCAGCGAATCTTTGTGTTTGCTCCAACTACGGTACCGACATTGCAGCAAATCTTTGTGTTTGCTGTAATGCCGTTGCCGACATTGTAGCAAATCATTTTATCAGGTGATTCTCTCATTTGGGTGTACTAGCAAAACTATTTTTTCTTTGCAAAAGCAAACCAACAATATGGCTAAATAGCTAAGATGCCTAATAAACGTATAAAACTGTTGAAATAAAGTTTGATGTCTCTAAAAAACGAGACCTGATTATGTGTTAGGTAGAGACAAGGCATGCCTTGTCTCTACCTAACACAACAAACGGATTCTTTAATTTTAACGTAAAAATCCCTAAAATCTTAATGCACATCATTCCCATTTAACTCTTCTTTCTTGCATGAAGGAAATTCGAAATATCGCAAACACTCATTCGATATTAGGGTAATGAATAGAGGCAATTTATTTAGTGTGAAAGTGTGAAAATGAATAAACAATCTATGAAATACCAAAAATTGCTTAATAGAATATGCAAATATTTAGTATGTAATTCTTTTTGAAATCATGATAGGATAGCAGTCTTTACCCATTTTTTTTACCCTTTTATCTAATATATATTAAAATAGTAGTAATAAGTCATTAATTTCGTGATTAATTGGTTTAATTATTTGTAGCTATCCGTTTTTATATACATTCGATTGCTTACTTAGATTATTTTTAGAAGTTGTTTGTGTTAAATGGGTTGAATTAATTACTGTCAATTTTAAATGACATAAGTTTTTTAAAACAACCAACTCAAAGGATTTCTTGCTGTTGTGTTCAAAATTATTGTTAGTTTTAAAACTAAAGTTTAATAGAATTAAATGTCTCGAATGCGCTTTATATTGTTCCTTTTTCTGACTTTGCTTAGTCTATTTTCTGTTGGTCAATCTACTATTAATTTTAAAAAAATTAATAACAAACAAGGCTTATCACAAAATGGTGTATTGGCAATTTTTCAAGATAAAGATGGCTATATGTGGTTTGGTACACATTATGGTTTGAATAGGTATGACGGCTTTACCTTTAAAAATTATTACAGAGGTGACTCTTACAATGATCTTTGCGGAAACACGATTCAGGCTATTTTACAAGATGCAGCAGGCAATATATGGATTTCCACTCTTGAAGGGATTGCTGTTTTTAATCCTGTAACAGAAACATTTTACAATCTCAGTAAATACAGCTTGAAGGAAGGTATTTTTTCAAATACCATTCTTTCTATGAAACTAATTGATGGGAAAATTTTAATAAGTAGTTATGACGGGTTATGGGAAATTAATCCGGGCTCTAGCCTTTTTTCAGCTGAAATTGCAAAAAGGATTTGTAGTGAAATAGATAATTGCAAAATAAAATTGCCCGCCAAACTACAAAATATAAAAATTTATACAAAAGATGGTAATAATAATTACTTATTGATAGCAAATAAGCATATTATCATTTCAAAAATTGTAGATAAGAAATTATCTGTTATAAATGAATTACTTATTGAAAGCAAACCTGAAATAGAAATAATCGTCCTATTTAGAGATAGCTTTTCTAATTTATGGGCAGGTACAGACAATAATGGTCTATTTCAAATTAAAGAAAATAAAGGTGTTTATTCATCCCTAAAAGTGTATCCTCAGAACACAACGGCTGCTTTTTCTAGAATAACAGATATTATTCAAGATAATAAAAAAGATTTGTGGGTAACCACTCGAAGAAATGGCGTTTTTAAAATTCCTATGGAAAGTTTGAAAAGCAATAAAATATCGCCAATTACAATAAGTGAATCTGAACTTCCGAGCAATAAATTAAAAAGTATCTATCAATCACGTGATAATACGATATGGTTAGGGTCATTTGGAAATGGCATTTTTTTTAAAAACAATTCAGGAATTAAGTTCAAGAATTACCAATTGTCAGACGAACTGACTACCTCATCTCCTATTTCAAGTAACAACTATATCCGTTCTATCATCAAAGATTCCTATAATAGATTATGGTTAGGGACACTTTTTGGGGGCTTATATATATATGATAAAGAAACACAAAAAAACATAAAACTGCTATTGAATAACCTCTCCATATTTGCTTTATCAGAAATTGATAAAACACATATTTGGGCAGGTACTTCTGATGGATTGTATTTGATTACTTATGATAATTCAAATTTAAAAGCAGAAAAGCAACTGTTAGGAAATGAAATACAAGGAACTGTTTTTTCGATTTCTAGTAAATCAAATAAATACTGGATTGGCAGTAGCAAAAACCTTTTTAGTTTTACGCTGACAGACAATTTTAAACTTTCTGAGGTAAAATCTTACAATAATAATCTTTTATTAGATTATAAATCGCAAAACACAATTCGCTGTATCAAATATGATAACAAACTAAATTGTATTTGGATTGGTTTTGAAAATAGTGGACTGTTTAAAGCTGAATTAGATAATAAAGACAATATCTCTACTTTCGTTTCTATTAATCAACTGTACAAAGTCCAACCATTCAGTAAATATATTGCAGACATATATATTGATAGCGCTCATAATTATTGGCTAGGTTCTAGAAATGGTCTTGTTTATTTTCAAACAAATGCAATTGGAAAGATTTTGGACGTTAAGGTATTTTCAACCAAAGATGGTTTACCAAGTAATATGCTACAATCTATACAAAGTGACAAAGCAGGTCATCTGTGGCTCGGAACAAATAGGGGATTGGTTAAATTTAATAAACTGACGCATGAAATATTAAATTATGATATTAATGATGGGATTCAAGACTACGAATTTTCAGAACATACATCTTATGTAGATGAAAAGTCAGTCATGTATTTTGGGGGGATAAATGGGGTATCCGAATTTTCACCTAAAAATATGAGTCAAGATAATTTTATTGAACCTGTATGCATTCAAGATATTTTCATTAATGGCAGTAACGAAAACAATCGAAGAGCGTTAAATTCGGATAACAAACTAATATTATCAAATTCTGAAAATAATCTGAAATTTAATTTTATAGGGTTTAATTATGTAAATCCTATGAAATGCAAATACGCCTATATGTTGGATGGCTATGACAAAGATTGGGTATATACGGCATCCGATACTCGTATGGCGGAATATGTAAATCTGCCTTCAGGAAAGTATATTTTTAAAATAAAAGCGTCAAACGAGGATGGTGTTTGGAATACAAATTATACAACTATACCCTTAGAAATACATCCATCTTTTTGGGGGTCATTGCCCGCATTCTTACTTTATATCATACTCCTTTCGGGTTTGATTTATCTGGTGGCATCAGTTACCAAAAAGCGGGTTCAAAATAAAAATAAGGAATTATTAGAAAAGAAATACCATGAAAAAATTGAAAAAATTAATGAGTCTAAACTTCAATTTTTTATTAATATTTCGCATGAAATCAGAACACCACTCACACTCATCGTGTGTTCTGTTGAAAGGTTAATGGTCAATCTTAAACTAAATAAAGAACAAGAGAAGGAGGCCATAAACATTGAAAAAAATGTAAACCAAATGTTAGGGCTTACGAATGAATTATTAGAAATACAAAAAATTGAAATTGGTAATTATCGAATTAATGTAAGTAAAAATAATATAATTGGTTTCCTTCGAAACAAAGTAAACGCCTTTGAATCTTTGGCAATGAAACAAAATATTCAATTGAACTTTAATAGTTTTCAACCAGAATTTTCTTTTTGGTTTGATATTTATGCACTTGAAAAGGTGTTCAATAATTTGATTTCTAACGCGATAAAATATACACATAAGGGTGGCAAAGTTGAAATTTTAATTAGTCCCAATAAAAGCAATGAGTTTCTTGAAATAAGTGTAATAGACAACGGAATGGGAATTAAAAAAGAAAATATAGCGAAGATATTCGATCGGTATTATCATATTGACAGCAATAAAGAGGCTTATGAAGAGGGATTCGGCATTGGTTTGTCCCTTGCTAAAAGCCTGATAGAATTGCATAAAGGACTTATTTCTGTGACTAGTAATCTTGGAATAGGGTCTAATTTCACGATTAGTTTGCCTATGAAGGAAGATATTTACTCAAACGATGAAAAAGCTGGAAATGTCATTTGGAAATCTGATTTTACAACCCTTTTAAATAGTTATGATACACAAAAAAGTACAACAGAAAGAATTGAATTAATCAATCAACATATAGAAGACTTAGACCTATCAAAATCCACCATTCTATACGTAGATGACAATATTGAGTTATTAGAAAACATAAGCAATTACTTATCAGATTCCTATAATGTAATGGTAGCACTAAATGGAAAAGTTGGATTAGAAATGGCTAATAATTATCAGCCCGATGTAATCATTAGTGATATTGTGATGCCTGAATTGGATGGAATTGAAATGTGTCATACGCTTAAAAATGACATCAATACATCGCACATACCCATCATTTTATTAACTGCAAAAGGTGATTCTGATAGTCATCTAACAGGAATAGAATCGGGTGCAGACCACTTTATTCCTAAACCGTTTAATACAAAATTGCTAAGGCTAACTATTAAAAATTTATTAGACTCAAGAGAAAAATTAAGACAACTTTTTGTCAATAATCAATTCCCAAGTCCAAAAGATATTACTACTAATAGTAAGGATGCAGAGTTTTTGCAAAGACTCATTCAATATGTTGAAGACCATATTGGCGAATCTGAATTAAATATAAATTACTTGGCTGAAACTTTAGCGATGAGTCGTTCAACCTTTTTCCGAAAAATAAAAGCTATTACAGGTACTACTGGAAAGGAATTTGTTGATTCGATAAGACTTAAAAAAGCAGCACAATTGCTCTTACATTCGGGGATGAACATTTCAGAGGTAGCCTATACAATTGGTCACTCAAATCCACAATATTTCTCAAAATGGTTTAAAGCATATTATAAAGTTTCTCCTTCAGAATATATTTTGCAGCATAAAAATAATTAATCAGTTGTTACAGATAAGAAGGTTTTACCACTAGGAACAAAAAATATTTTACAAAGAACCACAAGGATTTATTGATTATAATCATTTAGATTATCTATTTTAAAAGAATACTTTGTGTCCCTTTTCTTTTTCATTGTTTCCCTTGTGATACAACCTACTGAGGAGTAACATTATTTTGATAACATGCATACAAAAGCCTAATACTTTGAGATTTGTGTTTCCCTATTAATAAGTGTAAAACCACCTTTGAAGAGATTTCTCTTACATTGAAATGACGTGATTATAAGTGATTGATTTTGAAAAATAAAAAATCAGGGGCTGTAAGTGTATTTCGTTACACTTTGCTGTCATACCGTAGGAATCTAACCGAAAATAAAAGACACTTACTATAAATAGGAATCCTTTTCCAATTGCAGATTCCTGCGGAATGACAACGAGACTTGGAACTTTTAGATTTAGCAACTTTCATAAAGTTGCCAAATCATGACCGCCTCCCTCACATAATTCCCTTTTATCTCTTTCTTGACAGTTGGGTCATTAGAAATGACGGTTGCTCTTTTTTTGATTTATTGTATTAAATGACGGATTTGCATAATTTGGTAACTTTTTTTCATCAAAATGAATGAATCAGTTTGTAGGTATTGGGTAGAGACAAGGCATGCCTTGTCTATACTTAAACGACCCTAACCACTGTAAGCGTCATGTCATTGTAAAGGAAACTAACCGAATGCTTTATTGAACACTTTAAAAAAGTAAGCCTGTTAATTTTCGATTAGATTCCTCCATATTGATTATAAAATAAAAGCATTTCGTTGGGATAGTGGAATTACCAACCCTATATGGGCTTCAAGCCCCTTATAGGGTTCACATCATCTATTTTTTGTGATAGTGTAACATCAAAATTTGTCCAAATTATTGTTTATGACTTTCTGAACAATTCCCTACACAATTTATCAACTTTTTACTTATCCAAACTGTTCATCCATCAAAAAAAAGACTGTTTTATATAATTTGAAACAAAATGACACGGTATTGAACCAGTTTTAATCGGTCAATTCATAGTAGAGGATTTAGTTTTGCAACAATAACAATGCATACAAACAGAAACTTTTAAATTTTAGATTGCTTGAAATACTTGCTTATAATGAAAAAAACAAAAATGATTCCTACATCTAACTATTCAACCTTCCTTAATCAGGAAGAAAAAACTATTTACACAAGCACACATCTTTCTAACGTTTACAATAATAAATCACACATGAAAAAGAACAACTACAATCAAGGCTGGTTTAAACTACTCAGCTTCATTTTTCTTTGTGCCCTTGGCGTAGTAAGCGCATCGGCACAAAGTACAACAACTGGCGCAGCTAATACTGACTGGAATACAACAACTACATGGACTGGAAGTAGTCTGCCAGCAACTAATAACTCAGTAACAGTAAGTAAGGCTATTACTATCAATGCTGCTGTAGTAAATACTGGCTTTACAATTACGATTGCTAGTGGTGGATCAATAACCATTGGTGCAGCAGGTTTCATAAATGCAGCATCTATAACGATTCAATCGGGTGGCTCACTTGTAATGACTGCCGCAGGTGTTATCAACCTAAGTGGTACCCTTACCACTAACAGTGGGGGTACTTATACTGCTGGAGCTGGTGCAGTAAACAGCTATGTGTACTTTGTAGATAATTTTACGAGAGCAACAACATCTGGAGGTTGCGGCAGTTGTAATATTGCTACTGTTACTGGAGGCGGAGTCCCTTCTGTTTCTTATACTGCTGCAACCACCGTCGCCACTGGTAATGGAAAAGGTATTTTTAATACGACTACTAATATACAATCAAGTGGTACTAACGGTACGAACTCTTATGCATCTGCTACATTTCCAACTGCTACTGTTTCGGCGCCATTTAAATTTACGCCAACTTTGTCTAGCAATACAGGATTAGTAACTTGGTATTGTTCGTTCACACCAAATGCCAGTGTAAGAGCTACAGTCCTGTCACAAGTTTTAGCTTCAAGTTCAACTTCAGCAAATAGCACTACTTTTATATCCACTAATAGTGGCACCAGCAATGTAGGCTATGTGGTATCTGTGTTAACAGGTATTTCTGGTACAAAATATAGAGTTCAGTTGAGCTCTTATGCTGGCATTAGTGGGACTGCAACTGCAGGCGTATTAGCAACTTCAACTTATGGGATAGATACTGTTGAAAATTTTACAGCAGGAGACCTTATAAATGTGAAAGTAACTTACAATCCATTTACTCAGAAATGGACACTTGGAGCAGTAAGTACGGGTGCATCTTTAGTTGACCCAACATTATCTACTTATTCCAGTAGAGCTAGTGTTTCTAATTCAGACTACACAGGGGTCGCCATGAATACCTTTGGGTTTCATGCATCAACAGCAGCAGCTAATAATTATTTTTTCGACAATTACTATTTAATGACCACGCCAATAGTAAATGTAACAAGGTCTAATACTTTAACAGCACCAATCACCCCTTTAACTGCCATGACAGGGTTTACCTATGTACAAAGTACAAGTGGTCCATCTGCAACTGATTCCTTTTATGTAAACTCTGGTGCCATCGCGAATCCTATAACAGTAACAGTATCTAACAACACCAATTGGGAAATTTCTAAAGATAGTACAAATGCGACATGGGGTAGCACACTTACCTTTACGCCTGCTAGCAATGTGATTAGCAGTAGCATTACGGGTAAAAACAAGGTATATGTCCGTTTAAAGAGTGGGCTTTCTGCTGCTAATTTCACGAGTGATAATATAACCATTTCTTCTACTGGAATTTCCACCCAAACGGTTTCGTTAAGTGGTTCTGTTACTAATATTACTACTCCTACAGCCTTAACAGTGGCAAACAATACAAACAACAGACAATACCTCACTTGGGGTAGTGTAAGTAGCAACATATTAGTTTTTGCAAGTACTTCAAATGTAGCTTATATCCCTAGTGGTGACGCAGCAACTGTATATACAGGTGCAAATGCTGCATTGGGAAGTGCATCTACTTTTACTTCTGGCGCAAACACCTACTATTTAGTTGCTGCTGGCACAGGTAGTAATGTAGAAGTTACAGGGCTTACTAATGGTACCACCTATTACTATCAAGTGTTTAGCTATAGTGGTAGTACTTACTCTTCTGCTACAGCAGGTACCATTGCGAATGCAACTACAGCTTATCAAACTGTTACTGGGTTTACAGCATCTAATGCTTCATTACAGAGTGTATTGGCTTGGACTAATCCTGCTATCGCTTCTTCTCCACTAACCCAATCCAACTATTGGGATGAAGTAATGGTAATTGCCTCTACAGGTTCTTTTACTGCACCAAGTGGTGATGGTAGTAGTTATACTGCAAATGCAGCTTTTGGAACGTCAGGAACATCTGACGGTAATGGTGGATTTGTAGTGTATAAGGGTACTGGTTCAGGGGTGACAGTTACAGGGCTAACCAACTTTACTAACTATAACTACTCTGTTTATACACGCAAGGGTAGTGTTTGGACTGGAGTAACAAGTTTAACTAAAATGGCATTACCTGTAAGCTCCTTAACTACTGGTGATTTTGTAAGTACCGCTACGGGTTCTTACAGTACAAGCAGTACTTGGAGTGTGTGGAATGGTAGCACCTTAGTTGCATCTCCTTGCACAATATCTATAACCTCCTATACTACGCCAGGTTCAGCAAACAATGTATGGATTGCTGGTGGATATACGGTAACCAATTCGCTCAGTACAAACACTAATGCTCCTCAAGCACCATCAGTATTTGTTGCTACTAACTCTACCTCCAATGCAAATTGTAATAATTTGTATGTGGTAAATGGTTCGTTGGTAGGTACAAACGGTAATGCTGCTCAAACTACGCCAACTGTTATAGCAGCTACAGGACCTGTGAATGGCATATTTGTATCTGGAACTGACATACAAGTTGGCACGAACGGAACGATTGGAAATTCAAATCTTTCACCCACATCCAATGGTATATCCTTTTATATCATGAATAGTGGAACTACCAAAATTGATAACTATGCATCTCAAACAGGCGGTGCTTTTGATGCGGGAAGAATAATCATTTTCCAAAATGCATCAGGAACGCCTACCTTACAAATTTCACGCAGTATCAACTTACACTATAATGGTGGTGCTCATGGAGGCAGTTATGCTTTGGCACTGCAAAATTCGTACAATTCAGGAACCTCTACCACTTATACTTGGACGCCAAATGCAACTATTACCATTGACAACGGAGCAACGGTAACTATGGATAAGTCTTGTTATTTGGGTAATTATATATCAAATACTAGCGTTTATCCTGTAAACTTTACCTTGAATGTCAATGGTACATTAACATTTACTGAAGGAAGTGGATCTTCAACTCCTTCTGCGGGATCTAATAATGGGTTTCTAACTATGGGTTCTACCATTGCAAATACGGGAAGTGCAGGCACGGGTTGTTATTTAAACATCGGGAGCACGGGTATTATTACTGTTCCAGAATTTTATCCTAATGGCAGCAATGGCGTTTCTTCATCAGTAATTTCCACTAGCTATGGTAGAAATACGGGTATTAATATTGCAAGTGGTGGTCAATTGAACATTAGTACTGTGGCAGATTTTAGTGTAGCGGGTGGTCAAACTTTTACTGGTACAGGTTCAATCAATTTCAGTGGTACAGGAACTAATCCATCTCCTACTGTTTATTTGGGTAGCCCTGCGGGTTTAAATGCCATTATGGCATCTGGTAGCAAAACATTTAATGGTGCTGCTACTATCTACTCCTTCAAAGCTCCTAGTGCTTGGGTTAATGCTACAGCTTATTTAATTGGTCAACAAGTAACAAGTAATGGAAATATCTATACCATTACAACTGCGGGTACTTCAGGTGCAACGGCACCTTCTGGCACAGGAACATTTACAGACAATTCAGTTGTCTATACTTGTTTTGGTAGTGCAGCACAAATTACAGGTTCTTCATTACCTGCAACAATAAAGGGTTTAATACTGTCTAACACTGCTGGTATCACTTTATCAGGCGCAACAACAGTTACTGATACATTAAGGCAGACGAGTACGGTTTTAACTGCTGCTTCATCTGCGGCAGTACTCACCATCAATAGTCGGGTGACTCCTTTACCAACCTTTAGTTCAACTAACTATATTGCTGGGCCACTTACCTTATATTCTGCAGCAAATACTTCTGCCCAAACCATAAATTTCCCAGTGGGCATGAATAGCGAATACCTGCCGTTATCCTTAACCTTAACTCAAGGAGTTGGTACTGCCACTGCTTACACCGTAGTACCTACAGTAGGAACGGCAACACATGGTTATGTTGGTTCAGGCAATGTACAAGGCGTATCTTCATCAAGATATTATACCATATCTGCAGCAGACAATACATTTACAAATGGGGCAATCAGCATGAGTTACTCTGCAAATGATGATGACAATACAATTTCATTAGCAGATGCAACCAACATCAGGATTGCTCAATATACATCTGGTTCAAATTGGACAAATTTGGGTGGTACAGGTTCTGCAAACATAACAGGTACTATTACTTCGGGTACCACATTTACTTCACTTGGTCAATTTGCCATAGGTAACCAAACGGTAAGTCAAGCTGCTCCTACATTTGGCACAGCTTCAGGTGCTACAGTTAGTGCCAGTTATACTGTACCTTATACCTTAAGTAGTTACGATGCTACATGGCAAACAGTATTATTGAGTAGTGGTTCTATTACTTATGGCGGTACTGTTTTGACAAAAAATACCGATTATACTGTTTCGGGATCTGGCATTACCTTTATTCCAAATAGTGGTTCTAATGCTGCCGTTTTAAGAACATCAGGAACCATTACTATTTTAGTTGCAGCACCAGGCTATACGACTAGAACTATTACACAAGCAGTTAGTCCAGGTACAGCAACCAAATTGGCTATTACAACACAACCTGCACCTTCTGCTACTTTAGATGGGGTGGTGCTTACTACTTCGCCGGTAATTGTAGTACAAGATACTTATGGTAATACAGTAACAACAAGCACTGCTACTATTACTGCGACTGTAGGTTCAAGTTCAAGCCCTTACTTTTCATTGGGTGGTGTTACAGCGCTTAGTGCAACTAGTGGTGTGGCTACATTTACTGGCATAACAACGATTAACCGTAGTGCTACTAGCGTTACAGGATTTATCACCTTCACTTCAGCAGGATTAACGAGTGCTACCTCTGTTACTGCATCTGGCGCGGGAGCACCAGCAATGACCATTCAACAACCAACTACCTATTATTGGGTAGGTACACCGGGTGGCGTTCAAAATGTAACAGGTTGGGGTAATAGTGCAAATGCATTCTGGAATACTGCTTTAAATGGTTCGGGCACAACCCCTACGGGTATTAACTCAACAGACATATATATAGTTGATGGAACGAATGTGGGCGGAACTTCTCCCTCTACTGTAGATGTTACTTTAACTTATACTGGTAACTTCTCTATAGGGCAATTACGCATTATCAATAATGCACATGTTACCCTAAAAGCAACAACCGGTGCTACCTCCACAATTACTATTTCGGGTGCTAATGGCGGAAGTTCAGGAGATTTGTATGTAGCTGGTGGAACAAGTAGTTTAACGGCTCATAATAATTCTAATACTGTTACGGCTTTGCAATCGGGTACAACCTTTGTTTTGGCAAGTGGTGGTACATTCACTATTCCGCTAGGATCATTAACATTTGCAACAGGTTCAACTGCCACAATCGGCGGCACAGTTAATGTTGCATCAACCGGTAATGGAGGTGTTTCTTTTGCTACAGGTGCATCAGCCACCATCACTGGAACAGTTGTATTAGGAAATAGCACAACATCTGGAACCCTAATTGGCGTAGATGCGGGTAGTATCATTTTCAATAGTGGTGCTACTTGTACCGTAAATAGTAGTAATGTAAATCCTTTTGGCACAGCATCTTCTACTCCTATAGCAGGTATTGGTTCGGTTGTATTTGCCAATGGTAGTACGATGAATTATACTAAGGGAACTGATATTTTTGCAGGTACTCGAAAAGTTGTATCATTTGGTAATACAAGTAACTTTATAGATAACAATACAAGTGCAAATAGTTTACTAATAGATGGCAATACTTTTGGTAATCTTACCTTGAACCAATCAGTAAGCCCCACAACACCGGGTGCAAATGGCTTTACTTGTAATAACTTAACTGTGAATGTGGGTACATTTATTTTAGCACAAACAGGCACAGTGACTATTAATGGTAATGTTACCATTGCAACGGGTGCCACCTTAAATGCTAGCCCTGCATCAGCAGTCGTAATAAACTTAAATGGAACATCTGCACAAACTGTTACAAACAGTGGCACGCTTACTTTAAGTGCAAATACAACTTTGAGGGCTAATAATGCTGCTGGTGTTAATTTAGGTTCTAGTTTAACAACACTTGGTACTTTAAGTTTAGTTTCTGGGAACTTTAGTGTAGGTTCTAATACCTTAACTTTTGCCAATTATTCAAATACAGGCGGGGTATTAGTAGCCACTTCTGGATCCTCACTTTCCAATACTGGTTCAAGTGCAATTACTTTACCTTCAGGTATTAGTGCTTTAACAAATCTGTCAAATGCAACAGGTACAATGACTATTGGTAATGGAACAGTTGTCTTATCTGGCAATTTAGTAAATGGTACTGGTTCGATATTAGGATCTGTTTCAGTAACAGGTAATTTAACAAATAGCGGTTCAATATCAGGAACCGTAACAGTAACAGGCAACCTAACAAATAATAGTGGTGGAACAATGCCAGGTATTATTACAGTAGGAGGTAACTTTGTAAATCAAGGAACAATTGCTGGCACAGTTACACTGAATGGTTCTAGTGTTACTGCTCAATCTATGACTGGCACGGGTAATATCAACAATTTAACACTAAATAATTCCATAAGTGGGGCTACGATAGCTAGTGGTACACAATCACTCTCTGGTATATTGACCGTAACAAACGGTGCTTTGAATACAGGAACTAAGGGGATAATCTTAAAATCAACCTCGATAGCAAACTCTGCCGTTGTTGCACCTGTAACCGGTTCTATTATTGGTACAGTTCAAGTAGAAAGATTTATACCTAAAGGCTACCGTGCTTATCGTGATATGGCACCACAGGTTTATAGTACAGGAAGTATCTTTTCTAACTGGCAAGAGGCAGGTAGTGTAACAGCCACTACAGGTATTTTTATCACAGGAACAACATCTAAAGATTTAACAGGGGCACAATATGCTGATTATTCTGCAGTTACTGCTGCAACTGCAAATCCAGCACCTGATGCTACAACAGGTCTTGATTGGAGTTTAAATGGGAATCCTTCTGCTTATCTTTTTAGCAATACTACTGGTACATGGAATGCAGGAATAACAAATACTAAATCAACAACTTTGGATCCTTTCCAAGGTGTAAGGGTACTAGTTAGAGGCGCAAGAGATTTTAATTTATACAAAACGCCAATTATACTTGGAGTCTCTTCAAATAGTTTGCAGATGTATAATTTAACGACTCTTCGTGCTACGGGATCATTGATTACAGGAGATGTGACTATTAATACAACAAATGCATCAGGTAATTCAAATGGTTCTGTAAGGACTTCCACACTTGGAAAGTTAAATGGCACGACAGATACAAGCTTTAGTTTAATTGCTAATCCGTATGTTGCTCCAGTTAATTGGGCTACTGTTTATGGAAACTCAACGGGTTTAAATGCTAGTTATTGGTATCTCGATCCAACAACAACATCTACAGGTAGTTACTTGGCATATAATGCTTTAAGTGGAGCTTCTTCGGTTGATATTTATAAGTCAGGCGGATCTTCAATTCCTTATACTAAATATGCCTCTTCTGGATTTATCCAAGCAGGGCAAGCCGTTTTCGTTCAGAATCATTCAAGTTTGTTACCAACACTTAAATTCACTGAAGATGCAAAATCAATATTTTCAGGATCTAAAGTAGGGGTATTTGGAAATACGACTTCATTGAGCAAAATATATGTCAACTTGTTGAAAAGTAATGCTGGCATATACACAAGTGTTGATGGTGCAGCTGCAGCTTTTAGTCCAAACTTCACAAATACTTATGGTATGCAAGATGCTAAGAAATTGAGTGCTATTAACGACAACTTATCGATCAATGATAAAGGCAGGAATTTGAGTATTGATGGACGTTTGCCTGCAAAATCAGGCGATGTATTACCCATTAACTTAAGTGCTTTGAGTGGTACTGATTATAGATTAGTTATAGATGCGACTATTTATGCCGTAAATGGTGTTATGCCATATTTGGTGGATGATTTGAATAAAACAGAAAAAGCAATAATTGGAATTGACTCTGTCACTTTTGCAGCAGACTCAAAAATTGCAGCTACTTATCAAAACAGGTTTAGTATAGTTTTTAAACCATCCACATTATCAGTAAATACAATTGTTGTTAGTGCAACTGCAAATGGAATTATAGCAACCATAAATTGGAATACAGTAGGAGAGAAGGGGGTATCAAAGTTTGAGCTTGAGAAATCTACAGATGGTTCAATCTTCACTAAAATAGGAGAGGAGTCTGCCAAAAATACTGTATCCGCTACTTATGTTACTACTGACAATTCAGCAACAGCCGCAACCAATTACTATCGCGTCAAGGCAGTAAGCACTGACGGAAACATTTCATATAGCAATATCGCTAAGGTTGCATGTAACAAACAGCTTACTACTTTTAAAATATTCCCCAACCCACTAACGGGTAAGACATTGAATGTTCAATTAGGCAATTTAGTAGCAGGTAAGTATATGGTAATTATTATCAATTCATTGGGACAAAAGGTAGCTGAAAGTACCCTTGTTCATGCAGGAGGAAATGCAACACAAGTGCTAAATATTAAGAAAGCAATTGCAACAGGTGTTTACAATATTGTATTCAAAGAAGTTAACAGCAAGCAACTAGTGTTTCAATCAACATTATCAGTTCAATAGATAAATAGTGATTAAAGGATAATTAAAATTGCAAACAATATAATTGTTCTTTAAAAATCAAAGAGAGAGAGAGGCCAAATAGGATGCTGCCCGTGTTTGAAAAGTGTTTAACGGGTGGCGTCCTTGGTTTTAAGTTTTAAAAAATATTCACAATTATAAATGAATACAATGAAAGCATTATTAAATAAGATTCGGTTTTATGTCGTTTTGATAATTGTTGGATGCTGTTTAAATACAGCTGTTAAGGGGCAAACACCTGCTGATGATCCAGGAATTGGTGGTCCAGGGTTAGGCGATTCTCCTGCAGGAGACGGGGCTCCAATTGTACCAATTGATGGTGGCATGAGTTTAATTTTTGTTGTTACAGGTATAACTTTTGCAGCATTTAAGATAAAAAATAGAAATGATTCATTTGTAATGAATTAAGAACACAACATTTTATTTTGACAAATTCACTTTGATTATTTTTTGGCAAAAGTTCATTGTTTAGTAAAAAAAGTAATTCATGCCAAATCACACCTCTGATTATTGTTGTTAAAGTTGGTAAAAGTAAAAGAAATACAATCCCATTTTATCAGGAATTACATAACTTGGAACAGAATGTTGTGTTATACTTAATATTTAAATTCCCAATCTATTTTGGACAATTTGAAACAATCACCTGTACTAATGAACCTTAAATTGTTTGCAATGATTCAAATTAATTTGTATTAAAACTGGTTAATTTGAGTTAAAGTATATTAAACTTCATTAATGTGGTTTGATATAAATTAATTGGGATAAAATCATTGATTAATTATCAATTCATAGACTCAATCGTTTACTGCATTTAAGACAAAGCAGGCGATAACTTAGGCAATAACTAAGTATTTTTCTTTTCAATTTTGTGTTTACAAAGAATTGCAATTTAAACCCTGACTTTTCAATCATTTCCTCCATATATCTTGCGGATAAGTAGTTACCAACTTAATTTATTTTCAAATGAAACAAATGTGTACATAATTGCGACAATAACAATTGGTATATCCAACTCATACAAAATACTTTTGCTGTAATGAATAAGATTGCAATGAAAAAAAATAGCTCACACACCGACTTGCTTGAGATATAAAATAAATTTTGCAGGGTTTGCTGTTTGTTAATTACCACTTAAAATCTTTTTACATTAATAATTTTTAGTTTAACCTCATCGAAAGTTATGAAAAAGAGTTTTACCCATTGGCTAAATAGCCACAAGTTAAAAAACCTGTCAATGAAGACAGTAGTGTCGGCAGGATTGTTTATGATGGTTAGTATGGCTGCAAACAGTCAGACAAATTATTACATCAGATTGGATTCTGTAAATAAGAGTGCAAAAGCTGTAAAACTTAAGCCATCAATTCCAAGTTCTTGGACTGATAATCCTATAGGCATTAAAGGCAATTCCCCCGCTAATTTTACTACAGCTAATCAAATTTTTAATATCCAAACAAATGGATATGTCAATGCACTTAATTGGAAAGTTTCTGGTGCAGGTTCTAAGATTGTGGTAGGTACTAAAGATTCTATCATAACTAAGTTTACCACCTCTAGTCCGTTGAATGCAACTGTTGATGTATATGCAGGTTCTAGTTTGACTTTAACCTGTGATAATACGGATACCCTAACATTTGGAAATCTAGGTGTCAATAGCACAATAATTTATTCAGGCAGTTCAAATGTTTGTCAAAAAGTGATTCCATTTAATTATGTGAATCTCTCCCTATCTCCTAGTGCAACCTCACTTCCCTTAGACTTACCAACGTCTCCAATTAGTATTTCTGGAGTATATACAACGAATAGTAAATTTGCTAGTATTTATGGCAAGACCATTATTTTTAATGGTTTAGGAGGTCAAGCGATCCCAGCAGGTAACTATTACAACCTAACAATTTCTGGTAATAAATTAGTACCCGATACATTGAAGGGGGTTGTGAATGTGGCAGCAGTTTTTTCAGATATTTCAACAGGTGCTCAAACACTTTCCCATACAGTTTCACCTACAGGAGTTGTTACTGCAGCAACCTTATCATTTAATGGATTCTTACCTCAAACTGTTTCAGGAAGAGAATTTTACAACTTGAGTTTCACAAATGGACAAGCCTTCACTGTGGCTAGTTTTAGTAATGCAAACAAAACAATTACACTTTTTCAAAAAGCCCCTGAATTAGCCATTGGTCACAAAATCTCTGGTAATCCCGAAGCGAATGGTACAACTTTAGTTTTAGACACTTCAACTGTTATCACCAATATTACCAATGATACGATTCTAACGCTTAGTAATGCACCAACAATCAGAGGATTTATAAATCATGCAGGTCATGCTACCGGAGTAAAGCCTGATACCATTTATATCACCGCTTATAATTTGGCTGATTCTTCAATTAAATTGGCATCTGTACCCACTACTTTATTAGTTGGTGATACTTTAAACAGTCAAATTGTTGCCAATAAAACACTTGCAATTGGAATTTCAGGAAATTCCGTTACACTGTCTGCCTTAAAGTCGATAAATAATACCTACAATTCAGGTTCTATTACAATTGGTAGTGCAGACAGGAAACCTTCTGATAAGACAATGATTGGAAATTTTAGTATTCTTAACTCTTTTTCAGCTAGTGCAACAGGGTTAGGTACGGCGGTTTTAGGGAAAGTTAATACTACTGGGGTTCCTACATTTAGTTATATCGGCAAAAAACAGAGAGTTGCGGGCATTATTTACAATAATTTGGTGATTAATCAGGATAGTGCAACAGCTGCAGGTCTTTCAGGACCTGCTTTGGTTTTAGGTACATTTACTTTGGCTAGTGGTAAATTAAATACGACAATTGGTAATATTCTAACACTTGATGTGAATGCAACTTTCCCTCCTGTTTCAAATGACACTTTTTTTGTGAGTGGACCATTAGCAAAGAAATTTAATTCTACGGCTCCATTTACTTATCAGATTGGACAAGTAGATAAAGCAGGAATTAGTTATCCTAGAACAGCAGTAATAACCCCTGCAACTGCCGATACGAAAACTTATATCGTATCTTATGTTCGTAATAAAGTGATAGACTCTTTAATTTCGCCACAATTAAATGCTATCGCAGATACATTTTCCTATTACAATGTAATGGTATCAAATTACTCAGCGGGGTCAGATACATCTGCTAAAATTTCCTTTCAGTTCAACCCTACTTATGCAATCGATTCCAATTTAGTATTAGCTCATGCTATCAACGGTCAGTTTGTAGCTGAATCTCCTGCATTTTTAAATTCTACAGGAACAAAAACAATCTTAACTACTAATGGCTACGATAATATATTCGGTCATTTTACACTTGCTACAGCAAGTGCTACTTATCTTCCAGTTAAATTTGGTAGTATAACGGCTGATGCAGTTGGAAATGTTATAAAGGTTAGCTGGCAAAGTCTTTCTGAAGTAAATGTAAGTAGCTATATCGTTGAAAGTTCTGTTGATGGTGTTGAATTTACTGCTAAAGGAATCGTTATCGCTAAAGGTGCCTCAACCTATTCTTTTAATGATAATGCACCTAATACCGGTATTAGTTACTACAGGATAAAAGAAGTGGATAAAAATGGTATTGCTAGTTACAGTAGTGTGATTTCTGTAAAAGAAAGCACAATTACAACTTCATTGTCTGTATTTCCTAACCCATTAGTAAATAGGAAATTAAATTTCGTATTAAACAACCATGCTGCTAATTACAACTTAAAAGTTACCAATATTCTTGGTCAATCAGTCTTAGCTAAAACAATTTCTCACTTAGGTGGTTCCGCATCTTATAATGTGACTTTACCAAAGGAAATTAAAGCAGGAACTTACTTTGTTAAGTTTAGCAGTAGTAATTATTCTACTACAAGAACAATTATTGTAGAATAAAATCGCTTATTAAATAATTAATCTCAACAGCCTCCGCAAAAACGGAGGCTGTTTTATTTTTAAGCAAAAATTATATTATGAAAGTTTATGTTACTACTCAGGTATTTTACCACAAGGGTAATAAGATTTTGAACAAAGCAACACAATGAACAGTACACATTTTAGGTACTTACCTGCCAATTATTTAAAAAGAAGTCCTTGTTTTCCTTGTTTTTTCTTCGTTGCCTTTGTGTGTGTCAAGAGTGATAAGAGCGAAAGCGATTATTACGCAATTGTATGAATGATGGAAGTAGGTCTTCCGTACACGCTTTACAGCAGGAGTGTACAAACCGCCTCAAGGTGCTTTATTCAAAAGGTAAGGTATTGAACGTTGGGGTTAAAAGGTGTCATAAAGGCATCAGGTGAGTGTAATGGAGTTGAATGAAAATGAACCACTGATGACGTATCGAAACAACAAAGACGAAGACAAAACTGATGTTGGCAAGGGCTGTCAGGACAATTGTAACGGGTGGCTGTCTATTGGTTACAAGTCTTCCGGTATTCAGGTGGCAAGAACATTACACAGGCGTTTATATGAAACGTGAGAAACTTCGCTGACAATGTGCTATCGAGCAGCAACGAAAAGCGAGTTGTCGTTACCAAGGCTATTGGTTTAGCTGGGGTCATCATCGTTGCCGAACCATTCGAACAAAAGCGGATGAGGAAGTGTCAGAAAGTGGCGGACTGAATTGTAGTAGTGAAGAAGTTCTTGTAATGAGGATGGAGCGAAGGATTCAGCTCATTCGTTTGTACCAAGAAAGTCAACCTGAATTAATTCAGGGAGGAACGAGTTTGGCTCAATAATGCGTAAAATTCCTTTTATGCAGAATGAGAAGAGCCGTGTGAAGGGAGACTTTCAAGCACGGTTCTGTGGGAGGCTTGGGCTGAAATGCCCTTGCCTACTCGACGGTAAAAACACATGAGTAGTAACAAGTTTATTCAGAATTTTCTAAGGTAAAATGATATATTTCTATCAAATGAACTTGTTTTATAACCTAATAAATTGCTGAATGAAACAAATAGGCACATAAATGCGACAATAACAAACGGTCAACCAATAGCTTGTACTCTACTTTTGCTTAAAGAAATTAATTGCAATGAAAAGATTGTGCATAATGAAAAGATTGGGGATATTCACTTTATTAATGGTTATTACAGCTAATTTAATTGCTAATAGCAGTCCTCAAATCATCTATAAAGACAACGATGCATCTTACAGCATTCAGTGGAATAATCAGTTTGCTCAAATTAATAATATTTCGCCAGAAATTGAGATCAATGACAAGTGGGTATCTGTAAGTGAATTTAAAAGTATTAAATGGGTAAAGAAAGAGGGTACACGTTTGAGCGAACCAAACAATTATACAGGTAAAGTTGAGTATTTGTACCTTATTTGTGAAAACCATCCTTTGATTTCTAATTTTACCATCAAATTTGAATTGATGGATGGTCGGCCTTATTTGGTCATGAACTCTTCACTTACAGCCACTGAGAAATTCAAATTAGGGGGAATTAGATTATTTAATTCTACAAAAGAAAATGTTGTTTTGCCCGGAAATAGTAAAGATTGGCTGCTATTTAATGAAAGTGCATCTGCGCCTCATACGGGTGCAATCATGTACCCCTATCAATTAAACACTAAGGTGGCAAAATCTGGCAGCTTTTCTAAAGCGCATACAGGTGTTTGGCTGAGTATGTTGGTGAATAACAAGAAAAATTGTGCATTCTCTTTTGCAAGTATCTCAAGTGAATTATGGCCAAATAACTTTAAATGGGAATTGCCAGTAGAAAACGATTTCAACAAATTAAAAATATCGGCACGCAGTGGAGCTATTTTTGAAAGAGAAAAGATATGGGTTACAGCAGGTAACACCATCACTACCGATGCCTTTTTGGTGGGTTATTGGGAAAATCAAAGACCTACAAAAATATTATTGGAAACAGGAAAAATCATGGGAGAGAATGTTCGCAAAGGGAAGCCGATGCATTGCCCTGAACCTGGTTGGAGTTCGTGGCATACCTACGGCAGGTACATAACAGAAAAAGAATTTCTTACATCTGCCGATTTTATCAATAAAAATTTAAAAGAATACGGTTGGAAACAGGTACAAATTGATGGGGGATGGTGGACAAATCCAGGGTTATACAAGGTAAACGATTCCCTGTTTCCTCATGGCATTCGTTATTTATCCAATTATGTTACTGATTTAGGTCTTGATTTTGGACTTCATGTTAGCCCTTTTCGTACAAATCCTACAGACCCCATAACAGCACAACACCCTGACTGGATTTTGAAACCTGTTCTTTCTAAAAAGGCTGCAAAAGGTGATGACGAAATGGAAACAACCACGGGTACCGTTTATGTGGATGGAAGCCACCCCTCTGTTCCTGGATTTTCTGCTGCCCGTTATCAACAAATAGTAGAAGGGTATCGACCTTCGTTTATGAAATGGGATCATACTTATGGCGGCTTAGAAGAAGGTAAACGCTACGATTCAACAATGACATTTATGCAAGCACATAACAAAACAATTCGGGCTATCCGTAGTGCCTTACCTGAAAATTTAATGGTTACTCGTAGTATGGGTTATGTGTTTGGTGCCTTAGAATGTTATGATGCCATGCGTATAGGAAATGACATTAATCATCCGGGTTATAAATCAGAATCAGAGCCATATACTAATATTACTTATGGCAAAACATTGGGTACCATCGAAGATGGTCAAGTAGAAAAAGGATTAATCAGATTTGCAAGAGCCGTATCGCAAAATTATTATATTCATAAAAATATTGCGATATGTGACCCAGATGCTTTTTTTGTTTCTCCTCAATATACATTAGATGAAGCTAAATGCCACATGACATTAGAAGCTATTATGGGAGGCCTATTCTTTTTTGGGGATAAAGTGGAATCACTACCTGCCGAAAGGTTAGAACTATTGAAAAATAGAGATATTATAGCCGTAAATAAATTAGGGGTACATGCTATTCCACTTGATTTGTTTACAGGGGTTGATATTCCAACTATTTGGAAATTGGAAACTAAAGATCGTCTTATCATAACTATTTTTAATTGGCTTGATACGGACGTTACAAAAACATACAATCTTAAAACAGATTTTGAGTTAAACAATTCAAAATATAAGCTTACTGAAATATGGACTAAACAGAATTTCAGTATTGCATCGGATAAGTTAACGTTAATTCAACCGCATCATACTGTGAAGATTATTGAGTTTCAAAAGTTGTAAAATCTTCTACATACGTGTTTCAAGGTGCATTGATTTAATAGATGAAGTGAAATTAAAATAAAGAATGGAATGAATTTTAATTGTAAAAAGGTAGGATTGTTGTCAATTTTTATAATAACTACTGTAACATCGTTTGCCAACAACATTACAAAAGACACTACAATCAATAAGCCTAACATTCTATTAATATTGTCGGATGACCATAGTTTTCCGCATGTGGGCTGTTATGGAGATACAAACATATTAAAGTACAATATCACGCCGAATTTGGATGTATTTTCCAAACAAGGAATGCGATTCGAAAGGGCTTATACTACGGCACCTCAATGTGCACCTTCGAGAATTTCCATCTTTACGGGTTGCAGTCCAGTGAGTATTGATGTTACTCGTTTTGCGGAGCCATCACGTAAAGAAGTTCCTTTTTTTACAGACATATTAAGAAAATCAGGTTATTGGGTAGGTTTAGATGGTCGCAATCATCATTTAGATGGGGCCGACGATGATAAAAATCCAACTATAAATGAGGTCTTGGCAAAAGAGGGGATGCGAAGTCTGAATACACGTTTCGATCATGTGGCAAAATTCAATACTAAAGGAACGCATTTAACCGAAGTGCCAGCAAGGATTAATTCAATCATAGATGAAGTGCCAAAGGGAAAACCATTCTTCCTTTACTTTGGATATAATCAACCACATCGAAAGTTTGGAGAAGATTATGAAGAAATAAACCCTAATGAATTGGTATTGCCACCCGATTTTCCTGATTTACAAGAAGTCCGTAAGGATTATGCCCGTTACTTATCCGATGTTCGAGATATGGATAAAGGATTTGGATCAATAATGAAAGTTTTAGATGAGAGAGGATTATCGAAAAATACGATTGTTATCTTTATGGGTGATAATGGAGAGTCACTATTACGAGGGAAAGGAACGCTTTGTGGGCGTGGCACACATGTACCTTTAATAATCAGATACCTATCAGCACTAAAAGGAAATTTATCTACCAAAACTTTAGTAAGTGGTGAAGATCTTGCCCCAACAATATTAGAATTGGTTGGATTGAGATTTGAAAAGGAAATTTCTGGTAAGAGTTTCTTAAGCACATTAAAAGGTGTTACAGAAACCAATAAGCGAGATTATGTTTTTGCTGAACGTGGATGGCATGCCGGTCCGCTTACAAGAACTGATGGTTTAGACCTTTCTAGATCTGTGACCTCCGATCATTTTAATTTTATTTATAATGCTTTACCTAAGCAAGAATTTGCACAAGTGGATATGGTAAAAACTGAAGCTTGGCAAGAAGTGGTTAAAGCACATACTGAAAATAGGTTGTCTGATATGATACAAAAATTTTATTTCTACAAGCAGCGATCGGTTTTTGAATTATATGACCTAACGAATGATCCTTTTGAACTTAATAATTTGGCAGGGAAAAAAGAGTTCAAAGAAATTGAGAAAACACTTAGAGATGAATTAGAAAAGAAGATGATAATAGATCATGATTTTCTTCCCCTCCCCTCTCACATACTTTAATTCAATTTATAATTTAATAAAATGAAATTTAACTTCGTTTCAACATCAAAATGTATTTTAGTACTGATTGTTCTATTTATATCAGGAACAATAATCGCTCAAAATAAACGACCCAATATATTGGTCATAATGGGTGACGATATTTCAAGGACAAGTATGGGTGCTTATGGAAATACCTATATTAAGACACCAAATTTTGATAGGATTGCAAAGGAAGGTGTTGTATTTACAAATGCCTTTGTTTGTAATCCAAAATGTTCGCCATCAAGGGCTTGTTTTCTGACAGGTCGCTACTCATGGCAACTTGAAGAGGCTGCCAATCATATACCTGTAATGCCCGAAAAATGGAAGTTTTATCCTGAATTGTTGGAGCAAACAGGCTATTCTATTGGGTTTACGGGTAAGGGATGGGGACCAGGTGTTTTCTATGGTCAACATAACCCGGCAGGTTGGGAGTATAATAATATTTCTTGTACGCCTCCGTATAAAGGAATAAGTAAACAAGATTATGCAGCAAACTTTGAAGACTATCTAAATAAAAGGGATACATCTAAGCCATTTTGTTTTTGGTTTGGAACACATGAGGCTCATCGTAGATATGAAAAGGATTCCTACAAAAAAGCCGGTAAAGATTTAAGCAAAATTGAAGTGCAGAAATGTTTCCCTGACAATGAATTGGTTAGGGGAGATTTGGCTGATTATAGTGTAGAAGTTGAATACCATGATATGATGATTGGGAAAGCCTTAGAGTCCTTGTCTAAAAGAGGTTTACTTGATAATACGATTATTATTTCTACTTCTGATCAGGGTATGCCATTTCCTCATATTAAGGGGCAGATTTATGATGAAGATTTCCATGAGGCATTTGTAGTTAGATGGGGAGATAAAATAAAAGCAGGAAGAGTTGTAACTGATTTCATCAATTTCCCAGACGTTGCTCCCACAATAATGGAAGCAGCAGGATTGAAACCACACGAGCAAATGACAGGAAAGAGCTTTCTAAATCTATTATTGTCGAACAAGTCTGGCAGAATTGATAAAAGTCGTTCGTTTTCAATTGTAGGAAGAGAAAGACATGATATGGGAAGAATTGAAGGAGATCAAATTGCGGTTGGATATCCTGTAAGAGCTATCAGAACAGACAAGTTTCTATATTCCCATAATTATAAAACCAATAGATGGCCTGCTGGAGACCCTGAATATGGGTATAACAATTGCGACGAATCCCCTACGAAAACGTATGTAACCAATTTGAAGGAAGGAGATAAAGATTACAAGTACTATTTACTTTCATTTGGCAAACGTCCTTCAGATGAACTTTTTGATATTGCAAATGACCCTGATTGTGTACATAATTTAGCTACTGACACAAAATATGCAAGCATTATTCAAACTCTGAAAAATCAAATGGATCAAGTTCTTGTCATGCAAAAAGACCCAAGGGCATTAGGAAATGGGGATGTTTTTGATTATTATCCTGAAGCAAGAGAAGAGAAGCTAAAGAAAATGTATAAAGAAAAATATTATAACATGTTTGATAAGTATTTAGAGAAATTTGGGAAACCAACAGTCCCAATGCCGAAAAACTGGGTAGATAAAGAAAATGAGAATTAAAAATATAAATGGTTGAAATATGAAATTTAGGAGATTAGTACTTCCGTTCACGATGTTAGTATCTGTACTAACTGGAATAGGTGTAAATGGTCAAAAGACATTAAATAAAAACAGTAAACCCAATATTATTTACATTTTGGCGGATGATATGGGGTATTTTGAGCTTGGTTGTTATGGAGGGAAGGTCATTGAAACCCCAAATATTGACAAACTAGCTAAAGGAGGTATGGTATTTTCCAATCATTACTGCGGTTCAAACATTTGTGCTCCTTCTAGATGTGCATTGATGACGGGTAAACATACTGGACATACATGGATTAGAGACAATAAGGAATTACCAACAGAAGGAAATGAACCGTTGTTAGGTAGTGAAGTTACAGTTGCAGAGGTTTTAAAAAATGCTGGATACACAACAGGTGCTTTTGGCAAATGGGGATTGGGGTATCCTGGTTCTGAAGGGTCGCCAAACAAACAGGGGTTTGACCAATTTTATGGCTATAATTGTCAACGCCATGCACATCACTATTTCACCAATTACTTGCGTCAAAATGATGATTCAGTGACATTATTTGGTAATCTCACAGCACCTTATAAAGAGTACAGTGCAGATGCTATTACTGCAAAAGCCTTAGAATTTATTGAACAAAATAAAAACAAACCCTTCTTCTTATATTTCGCATCAACTTTACCACACAATCCCTACAATCAACCTGATGACAAAATATTGGACTATTATGTAAAGAAAACAGGAAAGCCTAAAGGAGATGCTACTTCTGAAGATTTTTCCATTCCTAAATATGCGTCAATGACTGCTCGACTAGACAAAGAGGTAGGAGAATTGATGGCTAAATTAAAAGAATTAAATCTTTTGGATAACACTTTAATCATTTTCACTAGTGACAATGGTACAGCACTTAGACCAAAAGAAGATGAATATATCAGAACAGGTGGTGATTTACATGGGCGTAAATCAGAAATGTATGAAGGAGGAATAAAAAGTCCGATGATTGCGTATTGGAAAGGTAAAATTGTTGCAGGCAGTCATTCAGACCTTATTTCAGCATCATGGGATTTTTTACCAACTGCTGCCGAGTTAGTAAAAGAAAAGGCTCCTGAAAATATCGACGGCATCTCCATGCTACCTACTTTATTGGGCAAAACTAATCTACAAAAGAAACATGAATATCTTTTTTGGGAGCGTAATCAAACTCAAGGCATAAGGAAAGGTGATATGAAGGGCATAATAACTTACGATAAAGTGACAAAGAATCCTTCTGTTGAGATTTACAATTTAGTGAAAGATTCTTTTGAGAAAAATGACTTGGCAGCTACAGAACCACAACTTAAAAGTGAATTTCTGGCAATAGCCAAATCAGCACATATTGAATCTGAACTATTTCCATTAATAAAAAAGCAAAAGAAATCCAAACAAAAAATTGAAGAATGAGAAAATTAAATGCTTTATTGATTGCAATTTTACTATTGACACATAGTTATGCTAACTCAAATCAGCAACCTAAACCTAAGGTCAAGCCTAATATAGTAGTCATATACTTAGATGATTTAGGTTATGGTGATTTGAGTTGCTATGGTTCTACGACCATTAAAACGCCAAATATTGATAGGTTAGCCAACATGGGGTTACGGTTTACGAATGGTTATGCTACTTCTGCAACCTGTACACCGAGTCGTTATGCCTTGTTGACAGGGGTTTATCCTTGGCGTAATAAAGATGCTAAAATATTGCCGGGTTCAGCACCTTTATTAATTGGAACAGAACAACAAACACTTCCTAAAATGCTGAAACAATGCGGATATAATACCGCAGTAGTTGGTAAATGGCATCTTGGTTTAGGAACAGGAATTGTTGATTGGAATAAAAAAGTAACACCCGGGCCTAATGATGTAGGTTTTGATTATGCTTATGTATTGGCCGCAACACAAGATAGGGTGCCAACTGTATATATAAACAACGGTTTTGTAGATGGATTAAATACTAATGACCCTATTGCAGTTAATTATGATAAAAATTTTGAGGGACAACCTACAGGAAAAGAGAATCCAGAACTCTTGAAAATGATGTGGCATCATGGGCATAATGGTTCAATTGTAAATGGTATTCCTCGTATAGGCTTTGTAAAAGGAGGTGCTAGTGCCAATTGGAAAGACGAGGATATTGCTGACCATTTTTTAGAAAAGGCACAGACCTACATAAAGAATAACCACAACAAACCCTTTTTTCTCTATTATGCGATGAATCAACCTCACGTACCTCGTACTCCTAATCCACGTTTTATTGGTAAATCGGGCATGGGCGTACGTGGTGATGCCATATTGGAGGCAGATTGGTGTGTAGGTGAGCTTATCAACACGCTCAAATCGGAAGGGCTTTTAGACAATACATTGATTGTTTTTTCTAGTGATAATGGACCTGTGTTAAATGATGGATACTATGATGAGGCTGTTGAAAAATTAGGCAACCACAAACCCGGTGGACCACTTCGTGGAGGCAAATACAGTTTGCTTGAAGCAGGAACTAGAGTGCCGTTTTTTACTTATTGGAAAGGGAAAATAAGACCCGCTGTATCTAATGCGTTGGTTTGTCAAATTGACTTGCTTGCATCAATTTCTAGCTTAGTAGGCAGTAAAATAACAGATACGGACAGTGAAAATTTATTAGACGTTCTGACAGGTAAGTCAAGTAATGGGCGTAAAAGCCTTGTTACAGAAGCGAATACTAAAACTGCCTTTAGGAAAGGTGATTGGTTAATGATACCCCCCTATCCGGGTGATGCAATACTTGAAGAAGTAAATATTGAATTGGGTAATTCAAAAGAATATCAATTGTATAATTTAAAAAATGATATTGGACAAAAAGACAATTTAGCAAAATCACAACCAAAACTTTTATCCGAAATGATTCAAAGTTTTGAATTGATTCGAGGTAAAGATTATAAAAATGTCGAAAAAATTGAATTGAAATAGAGAGAGGGTATTATAGTTAGGCATTCTAATAGAGAACAAAACAACGGTTTATCATTAGAGAATAGACAAGCTCCCTCACAATACAGCAACTATACTGTGATTGAGAGTGGCGAAGCCGTAAATAATATTTGATTTAACAATACAGATTGAGTATAAAGAAGATAGAGACAATGGTAAAGATGAAACCTTTTAATGCTATGAGAGTATTATTTGTACTCTTTTTTATAACTTATGGTAGTTATAAGGTTTGTGGCCAAACCATTAAGAACGATAATGGCTTAAAATTAAAAGTTGAAGATTTTCAAAAAAGTATCAATGGTAAAATGGTCGGTTTATACTTTTTAAAGAACCGAAGTATCAGCATGGCAATTACCAATTACGGGGGTAGGATTGTTAGTTTAACTGTACCTGATAAGAATGGTAAAATGGCTGATGTAGTCATTGGATTTAAAAGTATAGATGACTATTTAAAGGCAACAGGCATCTATCATGGGGCAATTATAGGCAGGGTAGCAGGACGTATCAACAATGGAAAGATAGATGTAAATGGAACAAACTATACACTACAACAGAATGCAGGTAATCACCACTTACACGGAGGATTGAATGGTTTTCATAATCAGGTTTGGGAGGTGAAATCTTGTAATGATACTTCTTTGGTATTAACTTATATGTCAAAAGATGGAGAAATGGGGTATCCTGGAAACGTACAAACAGAAGTTACTTATACATTAAATCCCAAAAACGAATTGTCAATTGCTTATAAGGCTACTACTGACAAGAGTACACCTTTAAACTTAACTAATCACGCTTTCTTCAATTTAGGAGGTGAGGCGAGTGGTGCCATTTATACTCATTTATTGACTATCCATGCAGATTATATCTGTCCAATCAATGAGGATAAAATGGCAATTGCTAAAAATTATAGAGTAAAAGGAACGCCATTTGATTTTACAAAAGAAAAAGCTATGGGTAAAGATTTAGTACTTCCCGATACTAACCAACAACTAAAGTTTGCAGGTGGATATGATCATCATTATGTTATTAATAAGAAAAAGAAGCATGAAATGTCTTTAGCTGCCACCGTAGTGGAACCAAATAGTGGTCGAAAAATGGAGGTTTTTACGCTTGAACCGTGCATCCACTTTTTTAGTGCAAACTTTTTTAAAGGAGCAGATATAGGTAAAATGGGGAAACCAATCAATTACAGGGAATCATTTGCTTTAGAAACTCAACGTTATCCTTATACACCTGATAAAAATGTATTTCCCTCTATCATTCTTCATCCAACTGATAAATACGAAACAAAGACAATTTACCGCTTTTCTGTTGTGGAGTAGATTATACTAAAGGATTGAAATAAGCTTTGATTAGTTGTGAATAGCATTACTTTGGTCATTAACAGAGAGGGTTAATTTTTAAATCAGGATACCTTGGGCATCAACAAAGAGAGTTGATATTTAAATCAGGGTACCTTGGGCATCAACATAGAGGGTTGATTTTTAAATCAGGACACTTTGGGCATCAACAGAAGGGGGTAATTTTTAAAGCAGGGCATCCCGTTCATCGTGCAGGTCGTTTTTTAAACTTACTTTTTAATGCTAAAAAGCAAAAATGAATAAAATTTAGTCCGTAAAAACCCCAATAAAATAACTGTAAATATTTAACCCTTATGGATATTAAAAAATTAAAAGAAAAGTTTGTTCAATTATATAGTCAAGAGCCTTTAATAATAAAATCACCGGGAAGGGTAAATATTATTGGAGAACATACTGATTACAACAATGGATTTGTATTACCCGGTGCTATTGACAAAGCTGCATATTTGGCTATTTCATTGAGAGATGATGAAGAAATTCATTTAACTGCAATGGATTTGAATGAAAGTTTTCATGTTTCTATTAACGACTTAAAACCTGTTGGAGATATCAGTTGGCCAAATTTCATGTTGGGAGTTGCTGCTCAATTTGTTAGAAAAGGTATTGCTTTAAAAGGTTTTAACGCTGTATTAATGAGTGATGTTCCTATTGGTGCAGGGCTATCCTCTTCGGCGGCTATTGAATGTGCAACTTGTTTTGGATTGAATGAATTGCTACATACAAATCTGGATAAGATGACGATGGTGCTTATGGCACAAAAAGCGGAACATGAATATGCAGGTGTACTGTGTGGTATTATGGATCAGTTTGCCTCGATGATGGGTAAAAAGAATCATGTAATGAAATTGGATTGCATGACCATGAATTATGACTATATCCCATTTAATATCGATGGTTTCAAAATACTATTGTTGAATACAAACGTAAAACATTCGCTTGCCTCTTCCGAATACAATACAAGAAGAAAAGAATGTATGAAAGCGATGGGTTGGATAAAAGAATCTAATCCATCCGTAAAGTCTTTGCGTGATGCAACAGTTGATATGCTTAAAAAGGATGTATTCAGCAAAGATGCCTTGGTTTATCAGCGAGCTGAATTTGTTGTAGAAGAGA
>CANCPA010000012.1 GCA_947379895.1 Chitinophagaceae bacterium
GTTAGTGATTTGTGGTGAATAATAATTTATGAATTGATTGTTGTGAGAGGGGAGTTGCGGCAAGATATTAAAAGCTCCTTGAAGGGGATGCATCAAGGAGCTTTTTGTTTAGTATTCGTTTGATAGTATGGTAAAAATTAGAGTTCCCAATTAATTGTAATCATTGTGCCTGACATAAATTTGACTGTTTTTCTTCCTACTTCTACCCCTTTAGGGTCTTTCAATATAATTTCGGTCAAACCTGGTCTAATTGATTTTTCACTATACGCACCTAATAAATCGAATTTAACTATTTTATTTGGTGTTTTAAGAATAGTGAGGGAATATCCTGTCATTGGCAATCCGTCTACAGTGCCTGTTCCTGTAATACCTGTGTAATGATGCCCTTGAGATTTTCCTAGAATATTAGCAAGGATTAAATTTCCTGTCATCTCAGGTTGCGAGACTTTAAATTCGCTCACTAATAAAGAAACAATATCAGAGACCTGAGTTTCAATTTCTGCATAAACATCTTCTATTTGGCTTTTAATTTCCAAACTTTCCTTTGTTTCTAATTGGGGTTTGTGTATTTCGTCGTGCAGGTTTTTCAAATCATCTTCAAGTCCTGTTACAACGGCAGGTGTAAATTTTTGCACAACAAAGTGGGAGCTATTCGATTTCATGCCATCTTTCATGGCCACCATTTCATTGTAAGCCGATAATACTTTTTTGTGTTGTAATTCGGATTGGGATTTGTTAATCAAAGATTCAAGTGTAAACAAGCCGTCCTTGTGGGCTTGAACATGTAAACGGATACCCCACCTGCTAATGTTAGTAGCGGCTGTTTCCCAAAAAATGTTTTTTTGAACAGCACTACCTGAGGCGGTACTTTGATCATACCTACTTTCTAAGGAATCGAACTTAGTGATGTTTAATTTAAGTGCGACAGTGATGTCGTGAATGTCAGTTTGAGGAAGAATTATAGCACTATTATCATCGCAAATAGCTGATACTCGACCCCACATCATACGATGCAGATTTGCTAACCCATTCATAAAAAAGTAATTTAGATTGACGGCAGTAAAAGTCTGTCTTCATTTGTGGGCAAACCTAACTCAATTAGAAGTAGTAATGGGTTTTTATTTTAAATTACCAAATTTATTTTTCGTATTTATGATGATGCTTTGAAAAGGAGGTTACTAAACTTCATCGCTACCGTTCTTTTTGTTATTTAGACATCAGAGAAAGCTGATACACAATTGTTTTACTTTGATTCATTCTGAAATCCATTTCTTATTGGTATGGGGTACGTTATTAATAGAATTAAAATAACTTTTGATGAGATGTCTCCTATCGTCGACATGACGGGGAGAGGGTGAAGGAGGAGGAAGCGAAGGTTGTTTGAAACCCGATTCAGATTATAGGATTATCACGATTTAATAGATGGATTAACAACCCTTTTTGGGGGATAAAAGTTTTTCGCTTAGAGAGTTTCGTGGAGACACGAAACTCGGCAGTCTGCCTCGCGGTGTCCTCGAGCAGCGAAAAATTTTTATCCACCCCCTTTTGGGCGATTAGTTGTGATACTTACTTATTTTGCTATATTGCACGAATAAAGCTAGTGATTATGCAACAAGTGGCAGAAATGACAAATATAGACGGGAAAGGAACTCCATCTTGGTTAGACCTACGAATAGCAGAAAAACTAAAGATGACTATTGAAGAGCAACAGGCGTATAGAAAGTTGCATTGGAATGAAATACAGACAAGGGTCAAAGCTTTAGATGAAAGAATGGAAAAATGTGAGGTTTTAATATCAGATGAAGATGAGATTGCTGACATGGTTAGTAAAGATAGGAGGGAACATTATGAAAAATCGCTTGGTCATTGATACATCAGTTTATTTATCTTATGCTAGATATAAAAAATTGTATAGGCTTTCATATTGTGTAGAAGATTATGGTCTTAACCTTTTCGTTAATCCTATTCTTTTGGAAGAACTAGTAAGAAACCTCCCAAGAATATTACTTTTAAGTGGACACGACCCTCAAGAAGCTTTGAATGAAATACTTGAATTTACAACTCTTGTTCAAACTATTCCCATCTTTAGTAAAAGTCCCGACCCTAAAGACAATTTCCTCTTTGACCTTACCATTCAGACCCAAAGTGAGGTGATAGTTACGAAAGAAAAAGTGCTGCTCTCTTTTAACGAAAGTCCCGTTCAAATACACGATATTAAATGGTTTAAGGAAACTTATCCCGTAAACCTTTGATAAATTGTCGCTAATCATAACCATCAAACTAATCGCCAAAACATAGTACAGACAGCTATTTAAATACGTGAACCGCAAGATTTGTCAACTTTTGGAAATTTGACAAATCTGACCACCACTATCCGTCATTGTAACATCGGAGAAATCTCTAACACAACTGTTTTTATTCCATTTATACAAACACTTACCTATTTCTATAAATTTAAGTATGACAACTTTTGATGAGATGTGTTTTGCATTCTTCTTTTACAGGTTGATATTAAATTTATTACTTACAACAACTTTTTTAGTTAGGTACTAAAGCCCGCGTTACAGCAAGTTTAAACTATGTGCCACAACTGTAATTGCTTAGGAGTATAAAGTTAGAAAATCAAAAACTTTATTTCACTACAGTGTAGCCATGACTTATGCCTCAAAACTGAAGCGAAAATGTAGAAATTGATATGCGATAGTAGGGTTAATCACTTATCCTTGCCCATTTTTCTGAAGGCAATTACCCACCCCACCAATTCGTTGTAGCTATTTATGCCGCTTTGCTGTTGATTGGCTTTTAAATATTGGTCATATACAGTTCGAATGACAGGTTCTACATTGTTTTGTTTGCCTAAGATGTATTCTCTATAAGTCTTCCTGTCTTTTTTGACTAAAGGAGATAATGATTTTATATTCAAAATAGCACTCCAAAAGTCTCTTTCATATAATTCAGAATTGGCAGTTGCAAACAAATCAAATAATGCAGAATATCTTAATAAGGGGTCGTTCGAATGCATAGCAACTAAATAAGCTACAAAGCTAGCCTCACTCTCACTTGCATATCCTATCTGATGTGCCATTTCATGTAATGTAACGTAGGGCATATAAAACTTTGGCAAATCTGTATTTACCTGTGCCTCACCACTAATAGGATTATAATAGCCTGAATAGCCCGCATAGCTAACTACAGAGGATAGGAGGGAGGGCTTGATTGCAGGGTAATTGCCATAATGAAAAAATGAAAAATTACTTTCTGCTTGATGATATGCTAGATAAGTGCGAGTAAATAGTTGTTTATTGTTCGGATATTGATAATTGCTGTCGCCTAATTCCTTTCGTGTGTTATCTAATTCAAAGGCAACATCACACACTAAATCTTTCAATTCATTTTCAGAATAAATTATCTTGTTTTCTGTAAAAGAGGAATTTTCGGAGAGATGCAATTGAGATGCAATTCCTTGACGATTATAATTTAGTCCCCACGAAAAATAGAAGATGATATAAATCCAAAGTAGTAGGCGAATAAATTTTAATGTCTTCCTTTTACAATAAGCTACATTAACTTGCTTTTGAAAGATTTTTATGAAAAACTGAATTATAGAGACGAAGACTTTGAAGAAGATAATGGCATAAAGGCAATCCCCTATGCTAAATGCTGTGATGCTTGTTATTTGTCTTTGAAATAGAGAAATATAAGTGAACAAATGGGTAGAATAGAGCGTTTCCACCCAAAAAGGAAACAATGAAAAGCACTTTATTACTGCAACAAGCAGAATTGGAATAAGCCAACGAAGCAGTTTTAATGTCCTAAAAGCAGTATTTAATGTGTTTTCCATCATCTGATTTTGTAAATATGGTATATTTTAATGAAAAAGAAAATTTTTCATTTTGCAATTTGGACAGAGACCATTACCTTCGCCCACCCAAAAAAGCGGAAATGAGCAACCGTAGAGAGTTTGAAATAGCATTTGTGGGTTTGAGACCTGGTGTTCATGAATTTGAATACAAGATTGATGATAAGTTCTTTGCATCTTACGGTGAGCAGGATTTTAAAAACTGCACAGCGAATATAAAATTGTTTCTTGACAAGAAAAGCAGTTTTTTGCAACTGAAGTTTGATGTTGATGGTGCTGCGGAAGTCGTTTGCGACAGATGTAGTAATCCATTAATTAAACAACTTTGGGAAGAATATAATATCATTGTAAAGTTGGTGGATGACCCTGATACAATGAATTTGCAAGAGGAAGACCCCGATATTTATTATATCAGTAGAGGGGAAAGCCATTTGAAGATTGCCGATTGGATTTATGAGTTTGTTTCATTATCGATTCCATTACAAAAAATGTGTGACGAATCTGAAATAGGTGGTCCACAGTGTAATAAAGAGGTCTTAGAAAAGCTAAGACAGATGGAAGAAGAAGTGAATAAAATGAGTAATCCAATGTGGAAAGGTTTAGAGAAATTTAAGGGATTGAAGTAATTTGATTCTTTTGTTTATATTGAAACATCATTTTTTAGATTAAATAAATTTGACATTATGCCGAATCCTAAACGCAGACACTCGCAACAACGCAGTGCTAAGAGAAGGACACACTATGTAGCACAAGAAGTTACATTGAGCAAAGACACTACAACAGGTGAAATACATGTTCGCCATCGTGCACATGTAAGCGAAGGAAAACTTTTCTACAAAGGAAAGTTAGTTTCTGAAAAAGCACCACTAAAAGCTTAGGCTTTTAGGAAAGGTTATTTCTGTTAATTATTATTTTCCGCACATGAATATTGGTATTGACATGATGGGTGGAGATTTTGCACCGCTTGAAGCGGTACTTGGTCTTCAATTATATTTTCAATCTGATACGCAGGGGGTAAATATTTATTGTATTGGTGATGAAACTGCAATACGTCCTCTTTTAGAGGAGTATGCAATTTCATCACCTTATTTGCATTTGGTAAATGCAACCGATGTAATTGGCTATCATGAACATCCTACAAAGGCATTTAAGGAAAAGACAAATAGCAGTATTGTAATTGGTTTCCACCTTTTGGCTACTGGTAAAATAGATGCTTTTATAAGTGCAGGCAACACAGGTGCGATGCTTGTAGGTGCTATGTTTATGATTAAGGCTATCGACGGGATATTACGTCCTACTGTTAGTGGCATATTGCCAAAAATTAATGGGGGAGATGGAATATTGCTCGATGCAGGTTTAAATGCAGATTGCAAACCCGAACAGCTCAATCAATTTGCTATTTTAGGAAGCCTTTATGCTAAGCATATTTTTAATGTTGAAAAGCCTAAAGTTGGACTGATTAATATTGGTGAAGAAGAAGGTAAAGGAAATATCCTTTCACAAGCTGCTTATCCTTTATTGAAGGAAAATAGTCAGATTGATTTTATTGGTAACATTGAGGGCAGAGATTTCTTTGGAGACAAAGCAGATGTAATGGTTTGTGATGGCTTTACTGGTAATATTGTCCTGAAGATGGCGGAGAGTTTCTATGACATTGCTCTTTTAAAAGGACTTGAAAAGGATGAATATCTGAATAGATTCCATTATGAAAACTATGGCGGTTCTACTGTACTTGGTATTAATAAGCCTGTAATTATAGGTCACGGAATAAGTTCGGCAAAAGCCTTTAACAATATGATTGTCATGGCTGAAAAAATGATTGAAACAGACTTGTGCGGAAAAATTAAGGAAAGCCTCTGTAAGTAATAAGTTTTAAGTTGTAGGTAATAAGTTAAGGATTAACGCTTAACGAACTCCTTTCATTATTCACAATTTTCTTATTTTCCTTTAAAGAAGTTAATTTCTTTTTCAAAATTCAAGTAGGGGTATTGTTGTTGTAATTTCAATGCTTTTTGCAATTGTGTTGACAAGAATTGCTGATGTTGCTGTGAAGTAGGATTAAATGGTTTATGATTCCTTGCTATCACCAATTTCCTTATTTCATCCATTAACGTCCTTGTTTCTTCGTCACAGCTACTTTCTGCAAATTTTTCCAGGACAAATTGAGTAGCTGAATAGTTAGGATGTGCTAAATCAATGTCAAAGAATCGATAGTCACGTAGTACATCAATCACTAATTCGTAAGCCGGGAAGTAGTGCACATTTTCGAATTTATCTACTAAATGATGAACCGCCTCAATTAACCTAGCCTTACTACGGTTATTATCCACCACTCCATCTCTCAAATGACGTACAGGACTAATTGTAAACATCACTTTTATGGTTGGGTTAAACTTAAATAATTGATTAATAGAAGACTCTAACGCAAGAGTTGTTTCTTCGATTGTAGAGAGGTGTTTGACAAAAGTTTGTGCGGGTGCCTTATGACAATTTGCGACAGGCTGAATATTATCAGCTAATTTATATACAAAAGAAGAACCTAAAGTGATAAATAGCCAATCTGCCTTTTTTAAAAAGTCATGTGCCCTGTTTTGAGATTCGTTAATATTTGCTACGACTTGTTCCTTATCTATTCCGGAGAATCTGCTATGATGCTGCCAACTATGCCATGCCTCATTTAAGTAAAATAAATCGTCGGATTTATATTGCTTATTCTCTATGTAAGAAGTAAGGCTATTACAAACACTGATAGGGTCGAACAATATTCCATGAGGATTTTGTAAGGTCCTAAATTTTACATCTTCTAGATAATTGCCAATATGTTCCGTAAAACAAGATCCAATCAGTAGCAACTTATCATGATAAGTAATACTTGGCTGAAGTGGCTTGATATTTATGTTCGTAAAAAATTGCATTGAAAATAATCTTTAAAATGAAATAGTGCTTAGAAATACGGGATGCAAATGTGGTGTGTTTACTTTAATAAATAACTGTTCATCTTATAAAAGTTTATGAATGTAAACACTACTAGCCAACTTTAGTTAAGAAACTATACAATTTCAGAACTAAAGAATACTTTTTTAGGAACTTTTAATTAGAAATTGTTGGTGAAGAATAAAAATCCCTTATTTTTGCAGCCCTTAACAATACGGAGATTGTAGCTCAGTTGGTTAGAGCGATAGTTTGTGGCACTATAGGTCGTGGGTTCGAGACCCATCATTCTCCCACCTTCAATTAATAAACCTTGGTTTTAAATAAATCAAGGTTTATTTTTTTAAATTACTAAAATGCACTACTCACTTTTTATAATCCCTTTTTTTGCTGCATTTATTGGTTGGTTTGTTTTATGGATAATCATAAAATTACTTTTCTATCCCATTAAACCCATTAAATTTTTAGGTTTCAAGATACAAGGGATAATTCCAAACAAACAAAATCAATTAATCTCTCAGCTAGTAAGTTTCATAACCTCTACATTCCCACTCAAGGACATTGAAGAAAAAATTATTGATATAAAAAGTATCGAAAAAATGATGCCTTTTGTAGAGAATCAAATTGACCATTTTATTAGAGTAAAGCTAGCCGAGAAGATGCCAATCATTAGTGCATTTATCGGAGAAAAAACTATTGGAGAATTGAAAGCAGTTTTCATAGAAGAAATGGAAACTCTATTTCCTGAGTTGATGAAAAACTATGTAGTTGTTCTTGAGAATGAAATAGACTTAAATGCAATTATTTCCCAAAAAATAAGTGATTCTGCTATTAACTTAGAAGATGTGTTTAGAAATGAATTAGCTAACGAAATAGTAAAGGCGCAATTGTTTGCTGCTTTGATAGGCTTTTTATTAGGATTAGTTCAATTAGCATTCTTCTATTTTTGTTTTTAAAATATCTTAATTCCACTACACTACCTATTTTCAAAATCCGCAATCCTATATTGTACAGATTCTATTGTTATAGTAACAAAACTAATTTTCTTCATAATCTAATCTATGACATTCCACCTATTGCCTATTACTTAACAGTCTAACTACTTCATTTTCGTATTTTACTTTCACAACTATCTTCATTGTTTTAAAAAGAATCCTTTACTTCGCAGCAATATGTTCATTTTGATGGTATTTTGATACTTTATTTCTATCAAAATGGAGATTTAAAATTGATGTACTAAAGAATATGAGTTTGTTAGTCGTAATTATTCGCAATAGCATATTAAAGGCAGGCTTTTTTGAAAAAGAATTAAGGAAATTACGCAATCGTTCTCACAAAATCATTTAGAAATATGCATAAGAAAAAAATACTTTGTTTTGGGGAATTATTACTTCGCATATCTCCTGCGGCAGTTGAAGATGAGTTTACAGAAAAGCAACCGATGCTATTGTATATGGGTGGTGCGGAAGCTAATGTAGCAACAGCCCTTGCGGGTTGGAATCTGCCTGTAAAATATTGTACGGTACTTCCTGATAATTTCATGAGTAAGCATGTAATTGATTATCTTGAATATAAGGGCATCTATACGTCTTCAATTCAATTTGCAGGCAATAGAATAGGTATTTATTTCTTGGAGCGTGGTGCAGACTTGAAAGGAAACATGGTGTATGATCGGGAACACTCTTCTTTTTCTGAATTGAAAACAGGCGTTATTGATTGGGATAAGATATTCAGGGATGTTTCTTGGTTTAATTTCACGGCTATTAACCCTGCATTAAATCAAAATTTGGCAGATGTATGTCTTGAAGCACTTGAAGCGGCTTCAAGAAAAGGGATTACTGTTTCACTTGACCTTAATTATCGCTCTCGTTTGTGGAAATATGGTAAGAAGCCTATTGAAGTGATGCCTCAATTAGCACAGCATTGCGACGTGATAATGGGGAATATCTGGAGTGCTAATGCATTGCTCGGAATCCCTGTTGACGAAAATATACATGACAAAAAGAGTAAGAAAGCTTACATCGACCATTCTGAGAAGACAGCAAAGGCAATTATGGAGCAGTTTCCAAGATGTAAAGTGGTTGCAAACACTTTTAGATTTGACGGTAATGCAAATAATATTCACTACTATACAGGCATGTTTGCAGAGGGGAAACATTTTACTTCTCAAGAGTTCTCTTGTGAGGGTGTAGTAGACAGAAGTGGAAGTGGGGATTGTTTCATGGCGGGTCTGATTTATGGATTGTACAATCAAAATCCCTCTCAAGAAGTCTTAGATTATGCTACAGCAGCAGCATTTGGCAAACTTCAAGAAATGGGAGATTCTACTGATCAAGATGTATTTAAAGTAAAAAAAATGGGCGCTGATTAGTTGTTGGCAATTATTGGTTAGTTGTTAGAGTAGGTCAAAAAGTTGGAATGATAATAAATTTTAGACAGACTGCAAATGACTAGTCACTAATAATTAACCACTAAAGCCTAACCAAAAACCACTAAAAAATGGACGAGTATATATCTTTTGAACAATTGCCTTTTGGCAGTGACAGCTTTGCCGATAATCCGGAACCTCGCTGTCCTTGTGTGTTATTGCTTGATACTTCGGGTTCAATGGCAGGACGTCCTCTTGATGAATTGAATGAAGGCATTAAACTATTTAAACGAGAATTATTAAGTGATTCTTTAGCTACTAAGCGAGTGGAAGTGGCAATTGTAACTTTTGGTCCTGTATCACTTCATGCTGATTTTGAGACTGTTAATAATTTTCAACCCAAAGAGTTAAATACCACCGGTGATACTCCTTTGGGAGAAGCAATTGAATTGGGGATTGAATTGGTTTCGAAGAGAAAGCAAACTTACAAATCGAATGGTATTGCTTATTATAAACCCTGGATAATACTTATCACCGATGGCGCTCCTACTGATAGCTATGAAAAAGCGGCACGATTGGTGAAAGAGGGAGAAGCAAATAAATCATTTGCCTTTTTTGCAATTGGAGTAGAAGGTGCTAATCTTGAGATACTTAAAGAGATTTCTGTTCGACAGCCCTTAAAACTTAAAGGACTTATGTTTAGAGAATTTTTTATGTGGTTGTCTGCATCTATGAAAATGGTTTCAGTAAAAGACCCTGGCAACAGCGTTAGTATCTTACCCCCTACAGGCTGGTCGGAATTATGATTTGGAAAAATATAGGAAAGTCCGTCATCGGCACTTCACATACTAATGCTGGAAAACTGTGCGAGGATGCTTTAGCATTTACAATAATCACAGATAGAATAGGTGAAGAGGTCTTAATTGCAATTGCTAGTGATGGTGCAGGTAGTGCTTCAAATGCAAAAGTTGCAGCTGAATTAGTTACTAAAAGAGCGGTTGAACTATTCACTGAATTAATTGAAAACAACAAGCCTATCAATGAAGCCGAAGTACTTGCCTTGGTAGAAATGTTGTACGACGAATTATTACAGTTGTCAATATTAGAGGAGGTTCCTATAAACGAATATTCTTGCACTTTTTTGGGAGCTGTTGTTTATCAACAATCTGCAGTGTTTTTTCAAATCGGAGATGGTGCTATAATTCGTGATGATAGTAATGACTGTTACTCTACTATTTGGTGGCCACATAATGGCGAATATATTAATACCACTTCCTTTATTACCGATGATAATAATTTCGCAAATCTGAAGATTACTATTATCTCTGAATCGATAAATGAAATAGCTATTCTTACTGATGGTCTTCAACATCTTTCCCTTAACAACGAAACAAGTACTGTTTATCAACCATTTTTTACAGGGCTCTTTAAATGGTTGCGTTTTGCCAATAAAGATGTAGAAGTAGAAATCCTAAATAATAAATTAGAAGAATATCTTTGTAGCGAGGCTATCAATAGCAGGACTGATGATGACAAGACATTGTTTTTAGCAACTCGGATACATAAATGGTTAACGTAACATACAGAGGGAATAACGACAGTTACACCACCTTACGCGAAATTGGAAGAGGCGGAGAGGGGCAGGTGTATGAAATTGCTAATAAACCCACCCTTGTATTAAAGTTATATGCCGAAGACCTTTCTGTTGAAAGAATTGCAAAGTTGAGGTTGATGGTGTCCTTAGACTCCTCGCAAATCAATCAATATACTGCTTGGCCGAAAGATATTGTTGTTAATAAGAAGGGACAAGTATGTGGGTTTGTAATGAAGAAGTTGTCTAAATATGTACCACTTCATAACCTCTTTAGCCCGATGGATAGGAAACGTTTATTTCCTGACAAGGGGTACAATTTCTTGGTTCATGTGGCTCGAAACCTTTCAGTCGCTTTTCATTCTTTACATAGTGAGGGTATTATAGTTGGTGATGTTAATGAGGGAAATATATTGGTGAATGGGCAAGGAATGATTGCCTTTATAGATTGCGATTCATTTCAGGTTAGAGATGGGAATAATTATCATTATTGCGAAGTTGGCGTTCCAAGATATACAGCTCCTGAATTATTAGCTCTACCATCGTTCGATAATGTTATAAGAACTAACAATACGGACACATTTTCGATGGCTGTTTTATTATTTCAATTGTTGTTTTTAGGTCGACATCCTTTTGCGGGTAAACATAATTCGACAGAGGATATAGATGAAGAAAAAGCCATCAAAAATCATTGGTTTGCCTATTCTCTCCAACAGAGAAATCAAAGACTTTTGCCCCCAAATGACAGTTTACCATTAAAAACAGTTTCAGCTTCACTACAGGATTTATTTCATCAATCCTTTGAGCATATAGGAGGGCGACCACTCCCTGCAAAATGGGTGGCTGCCTTAGATGATTTTCAGCGAGATATGGTTATGTGTTCGGTTTCACCGCTTCATAATTATCCCAATAGTTTTGATCATTGTCCATGGTGTGCTTTTAAAGAGAAAAGAAATATTCTTTATTTCCTTGACGATAGTTATCTACAACACTTTCCTGCGGAGAAAGATTTCGATGATTTTATAAATGGATTTAAGGTTAAGAAACTTAGTTTCCCGAAATTAGAATTGAATGATAAGACGTTGAAATCCTTGAAGGCAACTCCTATGGATTCACGTCTAAAAAGTGATATCATTATTCAAAATAAAATTGTTTTTGTTGTAACCATTCTTGGACTCTTATCTAGCTTAAAAGTTGGGTGGTATGTTTTATGGACTATCCCAACTGTGTTACTTTTTAATTATTTTTCTCCTTGGAATAGGAGAGCATTGGATGTTTATGACAAACAGAAGTCCAAATTTGATCATTTACATGAAAACTTAAATAACGCCATCAATAATTATAATAAGCCACCTGAAATGCGAGGTTATGAAAAGGCAATACAACAGATAAATCAATTGATTAAGCGATACCAAAATATGCCTGAGGAATTATTGGAAAGGCAAAAGGCAATGGAACAAAAAGTTTACGATGAGCAGTTTCGATCTTTTTTAACAGCATTCCGAATTAATGACTTTGAATTTCCTGGAATGGGTGCTTCAAGAATGGCGTCTTTTTATGCAGCAGGAATCTATACGGCAGCTGATATTGAAAAACTTAAAACAACCAAATTAGTGGGTATTGGTCCAAAGTTTATTCGAATGTTTTTATCATGGCAACGGAATATGAGTTCAAGTTTCGTGTATCATCCCGACAATGATTTATTACTAAAAGAATATAGGGGTATAGTATTAACGATGAATCAGGAAAAGTACCAATTAGAAGCAACTATTAAATCTACTTTTCAATCCATCAAGTTCTTAGAAACAAGTATCAAGGCTAAGCAGATGCAACTTCAGCAAAATGTTACAATGCTTAAGCGTCAATGTGTTCAGGCAGAATTAGATTTGAATGAATTGAGTACTTTTTTAAAGAATAGAACAACTAATAAGTTATTAGGAATCATTGGATCCTATTAGCAATACTACCCAATCTGAGCCTTTTCTGCAAATGAGTGATGTGTCGAAATCAAGACTTCACAATCACTTAGTGTAAACTGCTTTTAATCTGATAGGTTTGGATGAGTTTAGATAATAAAATTCGTATTAAAATAATGTTTGAATACCATGTTTTATTCTGAATTCATGCTGAAGTAGCCATTTTTTTCTTTGCATACCACCTGCATATCCTACCAAACTCCTGTCAGTCCCAATTACACGATGACAGGGAACAACTATCATGATTTTATTTTTACCATTTGTACTTGCTACTGCTCTTACAGCTTTAGGATCGCCCAATTTTTTTGATAGTTCAAGATAGCTTATTGTATTCCCGTAAGGTATTTGTATTAATTCGTTCCAAACTCCTTTCTGAAAATCAGTGCCTTCCTGATGAACAGGAATATCAAATGACCTTCTTCTGCCTTGAAAATATTCAATCAATTGCTCAGTACATTGATGTAATATATCGCTAATTCCGGGAATGCCATATTCCAACTGATTGCTATTGTCAAGAAAACTAAGTTCAGTGATATATCTATCAGTACCTCCAATTTTTATGAGTCCAACGGGGCTTTCATAATAGGTATAGTAGCATTCTATCATACTATTCTTTTTATTGAGTATCACTTTCTATGTTTTTGCTGATTATTTCCCACAATTCATTTCTAATTTCACTTCTTTAAATTTTAATTTATGAATTGTGCATATATAAAACGTTTCATAACGACTAATATTGCCATAACTCAAAAATTATTTGAAAATAGATTGGATTTTCTCTTAGGAATGACATTTAGATGAGAAGTCAATACTTATTGACTAAGTGGGGACAAAAGCAAAAAATTAAGTAAGGGTTTACTTTTTAAAGAAGAATTAGATTCCCATTAAAAAGGTTTAGTGTCTAAATATATATCACGTTAAATCCAATACTTACAAATTAACACTCCTTAATTAAACAGCTTTTTTTTAGTCAACAATAAATTATGCCAAGTCAATAATAATAAAGCAACAAATCCTGCCATTTTGTATAAATAATCTCCATATTGAACATAGAAAGTAAGTTTAGAAGTATGAGGTAAAGGATATTTAATCACAGCCGCTTTATCCCATGGTTGGGTAGCCTGAATATTTCCATAATCATCAATTACTGCACTTATGCCCGTATTTGCACTTCGTGCTACCCATCTTCTTGTTTCAATTGCACGTAAGCGCGCATATTGCAAGTGTTGTTTATGTCCAGGAGTGTTGCCCCACCAACCGTCATTAGTGATGATAGCAATCATATTTGCCCCTCTTTTCACATAAGTCGAGACATATTCTCCATAAATACTTTCATAGCAAATAACCGGTGCAGGGTTATATGGATTGCCAATATTTGAGAATACCATACTGCTATCATTTCTTCCATAGCCACCTGTAGTGCCTCCGAATTTTTCAAATATTGGTCCCATAAAATTTAAAAATGTCGGCATACTTTCTACGCCGGGCACAAGTTTACTTTTATTATAAAGTTGGAGAGGCTTATTTGCATTGATGAAAATAGCCGAGTTGAAGGCGTCGAAATAGCTGCCATCGTCGCTTTTGTGACTTGTTGAAGTACCTTTATAATTTCCATATTTTTTAAAAGTCTCAATTCCCGAAAGAATCGTAACGTTAGGATGCCTCTGTAAAAATGCAAAAACAGGCTGATAGTAACTGCTAGACGTAATTTGATTTTGAAATGTTGGAAGACTCAAAGCTGTTTCGGGCCAAAGTATTAATTGGGTAGAGGAATCTAAATTATTCTCACTCATTGTTACTAGCTTTTGAACCTCCCCTACAGCGGTGTTCATTTCAAATTTTTCATAAGGATTTATGTTTGCTTGCACCATTAGTACATTGCTTTTTGTGAGTGGCGCTTGTTTTTGGTTCAATAAAATAAGGGTAGAAATTAAAAAGGGCACACCTAATACTAACACTAGCCAAAGGGCAATTGACATTGCAGATTTCTTTTTTAGTACTAATGCATTCAGAAATTGTTTGATAAAAACATTTACTAAAAGTATCCATAATGTTCCACCGCAGATTCCTGTAAATTCATACCATTGTACCCAATTAGGATTTGTTGCAAACACGTTACCAAGTGAAAGCCACGGCCAACTTAATTGCCAATTAAGATGAATGTACTCGAATAGCATCCAATAACTTATAAGTGAAACGGTGCCTACTTGACGACCATACCTTTTCAGCATCACATGATATCCCCACCACGGGAAACACATAAGTATACTATTTGCAACAATAGCGGCAATGCTACCTACGTCTGTACTATTCCAAATCCACCAAGTGGTTGTAGTATTGAAAAGTAACATTGCCACAAAGGAGAAGCCGAAGAAAGATAGGCGCTTATTAGTTTTTTCAGCCACTAAAAGTAGTGGGACAAGTGCGATGAAAATAAGAAAACAAAGGGGCGAAACAGGCCATGCGCCGTATAATAATACACCTGTCATAATACTTAACACCCATAATTGTTGCTTTTTCATGCTTCAAATGTAAAAGAGATTTGTTGTGAAGAAAAAATAAAAAGAAAAGAATAATCTATTAAATGGATATGAATAGTAAAATTTTCTAAATTGCACCCTAAATTAAATTCATGAACAGAACACCACAGGTAGGCATTATTATGGGCAGTGACAGCGATTTGAGTGTCATGCAAGCAGCTGCCGAAATATTGCAACAATTTAATATTCCAATTGAATTAACAGTTGTATCCGCTCATCGTACGCCTTTACGAATGATTGATTACGCAACAACAGCAGAGAAAAGAGGTTTAAAGGTTATAATAGCAGGTGCAGGTGGGGCTGCACATTTGCCCGGAATGGTTGCAAGTTTAACAACGTTGCCTGTAATAGGTGTACCTATAAAATCGAGTAATTCTATTGATGGGTGGGATAGCGTATTAAGTATACTTCAAATGCCAAATGGTATTCCTGTTGCTACGGTAGCATTAAATGCAGCTAAGAATGCTGGCATACTTGCTGCACAAATTATTGGCACATTTAACAAAGAAACTAGCGCGGCAATACATGCTTACAAGACTCTAATGGAAGCGGAAGTTCAAGAAAAGGTAACAAACCTAAAGCAACGTTTTTATAGTGGGTTTGATAATAGGTAAGTAATAAGTTGTAAGTAATAAGTTGTAAGTAATAAGCACACTAAACAGTGAAACAAATTACTTAGCTTGTTCTGTAGTATCACCACGGGAAACAAGGTATCATAAGCATGTAAATCAACTAATAACCTATAACCTATAACTTATAACTTATAACCTAAAACTTATAACCTAAAACTTAACTAGTAATTGCTATCCGAAGAGGCTTTTGAACCTTCAACTATCGCAACACTAGCACTACATCCAAGGCGAGTAGCACCTGCATCAACCAATTGTTTTGCAAAAGCGTAATCTCTAATTCCACCTGAAGCCTTAATTTGAATATGTGCAGGAAGATGTTTCCTGAATAGTTCTACAACATGAACTGATGCACCTTTTTCGGCATAGCCTGTTGAAGTTTTCAAGTAGTCAATCTCAGCAGGGCCGTATAATTCACAGCATTTGATAATTTCTTCGTCGGTTAAAACACCGCTTTCGATAATAATCTTTACTATCTTCTCTTTTTGCTTGATTACAGGCATCAAGTGATTAATTTCATTGGCCAAATATTCCCAATCATTGTTCTTGATAGCAGAAATATTAATTACAATGTCTAATTCGTCTACACCATCGACGATTGCTAACAATGTTTCTGCCAATTTAGCTTCAATGGCACTATAGCCGAATGGGAATCCAATAACAGTGGCAACTTTTACGCCTGTTCCATTTGTCAATGCCTTTGCTTGCTTGATAAAATTCGGTGGAATACAAACAGATGCAAATTGATATTCGATAGCTTCCTTACATGCCTTTTCTATATCACTAACTAAGGCAGTAGGTTTCAAAACTGTGTGGTCGATAAAATGATTAAGCTTCATACTCTTGTAGTTATATGTGGTTAGTAGTTAGTGGTTAAAATTATTAGTGGTATTTTATTTTTCTGTTAACTAACCACTAATAACTAATCACTATTTGTAGTATTCCCCTGCGGGTTGTTTGTATAATTTACTTTGTTGATACGATTGATAAAGATTTAATTCTCTTCCATGTGTGTTTGCCCACATCTGATAGTATTGTTGATTTGCCACTTCGCCAAATATCCATTGATTGTAAGCTTCAAACAACCCATTTTTAAGTAGGTATTGTTGATGTTCGTACAAATGAAAAGGAGTCTTTTCGTTTTGTTTTGCATTAAACCAATTCAAGATGAATCTTGTTCTTAATGCACCCAAAATGTCTGCATCTATTCCTCCCTTTGTAACACTACTAGCGAGCGCAATATTTGTAAACCAAGCTTTCTGAAATTCATTAAGATTTGGGGTAGTAGCCAATTTATCTAAAGCATCTCCGGTAAATAGTTTTTTGTAGGCATCATATAGTTTTACTTTAATCAAGGCTGAATGTGCTGTGTAGCTTTCGAGATTTACAAAGATTTCTCCATATTGAATTACCCAAAATAAATCAATTTGTACCTTACTGTAATACATAGTAGCATTATAATAATTGTTGCTATAACTCGGGTCGGCTTTTATTCCTGCTTCCCATTGTATAATAGCATCAGAAAGCTTGTTTTGCATTGCATACAGTTCGCCATATTCATTATATAAAACACCTGACTCGGGGAATTTCTTTAAACCCTCTTTATATAATGCTTCAGCTTCCTTGAACGAGGAATTCCCTTTATACGCAAGGCCTAGTATTTGATAGGACTGTTCGCTAGCTTTCGGTTTGATAACTAATTCTTTGCCTAATTCAATGGCCTTGACATATTTTTTTTCGATAATAAGAAGGTAACAGTAATCATTCAGCGCATCAATGTTATTCGGGTCTTGTTTTAATAAAGCATTATAATAAGTAATAGCACTATCGGGTTCTCCCTTCATCATAAATGTTCGGGCTGTTTTATAAAGTGCATCATTAGATTGTGCGAAGGCAACAGAAAGTGAACCTGCAAAAAAGAGTAATAAAATAAATTTCATCATATAAGAATACTTACTTAAGAGCGGTAAAAGTAAGGTTTACTTACATATACTCCATCAATTGACTTTGTAGATATTATCGATGTCAATTTAGTTTTAATAAGTTATGAGTGAATCTGAAATGAATTATTTGTGCAAACCATAAAAACCTTATTCATCTAAAATCATACTGCTAGTAATGTTTTGGTCAAATAAGAAAAGCCCTAGAAGAATTTACTTCAAGGGCTTTTCTTATTAGTGAAGACATCACTTATGACTCATTACTTAAAACTTATTCATAAATCAAGTGTGTCAACACCCCGTCTCTAAGCTTTGGTTCGAACCATGTACTCTTTGGTGGCATCACATTTCCACTATCTGCTATGTCGAATAATTGATTGATAGTAACAGGATATAGGCTAAAGGCGACCGCCATCTCTCCACTATTTACCCTTTCTGACAATCCTTTCAAACCACGAATACCACCTACAAAGTCAATTCGAGTATCAGTACGAGGATCTTTAATACCTAAGATGGTGTCTAAAATATTGTTTTGTAAGATAGTTACATCCAAAATGCCAATCGGGTCTGTTGTGTAAGTGCCTTCTTTCGCAGTTAGTTTATACCAAACTTTATCTATATACATGCCAAACTCATGAAGTGCATTTGGTTTGAATGCCTCCATTCCATGTCTTTTTACAAAAAACTTTTCTTCTATAGCTGCTATGAATGATTCTTTTGTTAAGCCATTCAAATCCTTTACCAAACGGTTGTAATCCATGATAAACAACTGATTCGAAGGGAACAAAGTAGTTAGAAAATAATTACTTCCTTCAGAAGCAGCAGTACCTAATGCCTTGCGAACTTTTGCTGCAGAAGCTGCCCTATGATGACCATCTGCTATATAAGTACATGGAACCTGAGTATCGAAAAGGTTTGTGATATTAGCAATTACCTTGTCGTCATTGACCAGCCAAATTGTATTTTGAATTCCATCTTCTGCAAGGAAATCATAAATAGGCGCTTTAGTCTTCCATTTATCTATCAAAGCGTCTATTTCTGCCACATTCTTGTAGGCAAGAAATACATTTCCTGTTTGTGCCCCCGATGTCTTGATATGATTAATCCTATCTTGTTCTTTTTCGGGACGGGTAAATTCATGTTTCTTAATAATGTCATTTTCATAGTCATCCACACTACTTACACATACCAATCCTGTTTGGCTACGTCCATTCATTATCAATTGATAAATGTAATAACAAGGCTTTTCTTCTCTAAACAAGGTCTTGTTACGAATGAAAGTAGCCAAGTTGTCCTTAGCCTTTTCATATACTTCCTGACTGTGGATATCAACGGCTACAGGCAAACTCACTTCACTCTTTGTAATATGCAAAAAAGAATAGGGTTTTCCCTGTACCTCAATTCGTGCCTCTGCACTATTCAATACATCGTATGGACGACTCGCCACTTCTTTCGCTATCTGTACCTGTGGTCGTAACGCTTTGAACGGTTTAATATTGCTCATAATTTCTTTAGTTGTACGTTATAGGTATTAGGTTGTAAGTTTTAAGTAATAGGTGTAATCAAAATTAATCACTTTCGCTTTCTACCTATTACCTAGCACTTAATACTTATTACTCTTTAGTTTTTCTCTGCAAACCTTTTCATCAAATCAGTAAATGCCACCACACTTTCAAGTGGTAATGCATTATACATACTCACCCTGATGCCACCTACAGTGCGGTAGCCTTTTACACCTACCATTCCTTCTTTTTTGCATAAGTCAAGGAATTCTGCTTCCTTGTTTGCATCATTCATGAAAAATACGGCATTCATTCGGCTTCTGTCTTCAACTGCTATCTTGCAATTGAATTGTGGTAGCGTATCAATTGTATGATAGAGTAAATTACTTTTCTCAATGCTGCTTCTTTCCATCTCTGCCAAACCACCACTTTCCTTAATCCATCTCAATGTCAATAAGGCTACATAAACGGCAAACACAGGTGGCGTATTCATCAATGAACCTGCTTCTATGTGTTTACGATAATCCATGATGTTTGGAATAGGACGGGTAATTGTTCCTAAAATATCTTTTTTCACCACTAATACATTTACACCCGCAGCACCCATATTCTTTTGTGCACCTGCATAAATAAGCGAAAATTTACTAAAGTCCATTTGACGACTAAAGATGTCGCTACTCATATCGGCTATTAGCGGTACAGATACATTTGGAATGGAATGGTATTGTGTTCCTTCTACGGTATTATTCGAGGTGATATGTAGATACTTGGCATCGGAAGGAACTGCAAATCCCTTGTTTATGTAAGTATATCCTTTATCCTTCGAAGAGGCAACAACTGCCACATTGCCAAACAATGACGCCTCTTTGTAGGCCTTACTTCCCCACACGCCATCATCGCAATAGGCAGCAATTTCGTTGGAGTCCAATAAATTCATAGGCACTTGCATAAACTGTGTCGTAGCACCTCCATGCAAAAACAAAACTTCATAGCTATCATCTAATTGCATTAATTCCTTTACTAAAGAGCGTGCTTCTTCAATCACTTCTACAAAGAAAGGCGTCCGATGACCAATTTCAAGTATAGATAATCCTGTGTTATTGAACTCCATTACTGCTTCAGATGCCTGCTGCAAAACGCTTTGCGGCAAGATAGAAGGGCCTGAATTAAAGTTGTGTTTCTTCATCTTTTTTACTTTGGGGGTGCAATGTAAATAAATTGAGGTTAATAGGGGAGGAGTTGTATATTATGTTAATATTTTTTATAGGAAATACATCTAGGTTTTCTGATTTTTTATATAAAAAAATCGTTATTCAAAAATAATAACTCTTTTGAAAACGTTCCCATTTTATCATTTGCATAATAATGTTTTGTGATTTTTGTTAGTATCAACTCCATTCCTATTTTAGCAACTTTAATTATTTGATGAAGTGTCGATTTTTATATTTAAGAATTTGAAATTCTGATAAAAAACTCGAAATGTCAATTAGGGTTGATTTATAATATTATGAAAAGAATGAAAAGTAACCACCACTTTGCTATTTTTTTTCTATTGTCTTTCTATGCCTTCAAGCATAGTACTGCACAAACAAGAATTAAACAAATTACCCATCGATCCCAATCATGGATTGGAATAAATGGCCTGATTCGAACTAACGATAAATGGGGTGTCTATTATGACGCAAACTTTCGTTACAATCAGTTTTTGAAAAGTAATTTATACACTGCAGGAAGTGTAGGGTTTAATTATTGGTATAATGAGAATACCACAATATTATGTGGATACACACATCAATGGACAGTTCCAACAACTTTGGGGTGGCACACTCATGCAAATGAACATCGTCTTTTTCAGCAAGTAATTGTAAACTCACAATTTGGAAATATTGGGATTGCTAATCGTTTTAGGAACGAAGAACGGTGGCAACAAACGATTATTCATGATTCTGCAACCAATAATTATATTTTTAGTGATAGGGTTCGTTATCAGTTCAATGCTGTAATACCAATTTCTAAAAAGACTTACTTACCAAGTATAATTATTTATGACGAATTGTTTGTACAAATGGGAAGTGAAATAATTTATAATACTTTCGACCAAAACAGGGCTTTCATTGGTTTGAGAGAAACAATATTCAAAAATTTAATTTGCGATGTCGGTTACACATTAATTGATCAAGAAAAATCTACAGGATACCAATATGACAGAGACCATCTATTTAGATTGTACTTTCATTATAATCCTGATTTCAGAAAAGGGAAAGGGACGAAGTAATTTGCCATAAGTATTTCATAGAATGACTTCTTAATACAGTAAATATAGTATCAGTACTTATTTGGGTTGTTGCAACTTTAAGTTGATAGATAACATACTATCAGCTTAAAGTGGTTGTCTTTTATAAAATGGACTATTTATCCGTTAGGCCTGAAACTTCAAAAATCTTTGGCCAATACTTTCCGGTAATATATAGTTTCTTGGTAGTGCTGTCATAAGCAATCCCATTCAAGACTTCAGCCCTACCTACTGCCTCAGGGAAATACTTTTCTTTTGTGCCACCAAAATCTGCTTTTGCCAATACTTTCCCACTCTCAGGGTCAATTTTGATGATATTATCAGTCTGCCAAACATTAGCCAAAATATAAGAAGGGTTTCCCTTGATATACTCTAACTCATTCACATTTCCCACAGGACCATTATTGTCCGTTACTCCTAAGATACTCAAAACCTTAAAAGTTTCAGGGTCACGGAAATACAGATTATTACTGCCATCACTCATGATGATTTGTTTGCCATTATTGGTCATTCCCCATCCTTCGCCATCATAGGTAAACTCTTTAATTTTGGCAAAAGTCTTGGCATCATATACAAAGCAGATCTTTTCTTTCCAAGTAAGTTGATATATTTTATTATTGATGATCGTAATTCCTTCTCCAAAATATTGTTTGCTTAATGGAGAGTTCAAAATGGGTTGCCCCGTTTTCAAATCAACAGTTGCCAATTTACTAGTTCCATATTGACCACTACTTTCGTAAAGGAGGTGATTGTTAAATTCAAGACCTTCCGTGTAAGCACCTGTATCGTGGGGAAATTGATTCGTTATTGTAAATGCCATTTGTGCAGGCTGATTCTCTACATTGTTATTTGTATCCCCACCCTTATTTGTGTTGTTATTATTACAGGCAATTAAAAATATAAATGGGATTAATAGTGCCGCCTTATGCATTGTTTTTTTCATTCAAATCACTTTTGTAATAGTTGGCAAAGGAAAAGGAAATTTGTTTTGGAAGTTTTTTTTCATTGAATATTGTTAAATAATTTGCATTTTTCTGTATTACACATATACCCACCGTTTTGTTTAGTAACCAAATTTCAGTTTTTCCATTCAATAACCTATGTTTGCCATCACTTTTTTATCAAATTAAGAAAAGCAAATGAACTTTAGAAAGGTCAATAACATTGTTGGATGGGCAGTCTGTGTATTTGCATGTGCCGTTTATATCCTTACCGCAGAAGCAGGTGGAAGCTTTTGGGATTGTGGAGAATTTGTAAGTAGCTGTTATAAAGTACAAATTCCGCACCCACCGGGGGCGCCTATGTTTATACTTTTAGGCAGAATTTTTATTGTTTTATTCGGCGACAATCCATTGACTGCTGCGAAAGCTGTTAACACTTTAAGTGCTTTGAGTAGTGGTTTTACAATCCTGTTTCTTTTTTGGAGTATCACTCATTTCGCACGCAAGATTCTGAATGTAAAAGTTACAGATACCATCAATTCTTATCAAACTTGGTCAATCATGGGTGCAGGTGTTGTTGGTGCACTTGCCTATACTTTCAGCGATAGTTTTTGGTATAGTGCCGTAGAAGGTGAAGTTTATGCAATGAGTTCTTTCTTTACAGCAATTGCCTTTTGGGGTATCCTTAAATGGGAACAAGAAGCTGAAAATCCAGGAGCTGACAAGTGGATTATCACCATATTCTTCTTGATTGGTCTTTCTATTGGAGTTCACTTATTGAGCTTATTAACTATTCCTGCCATTGTAATGGTTTATTATTACAAAAAGCAGGATACGTTCAATTATAAGTTAATTCGTTCATGGTTTATTAAAATAGTTATCGGTGGCGGTATACTAGCCTTTATTTTAGCATTGATTGGTGCAAATGGAGAAGCAAATGAAGCTCGTGGATTATCTGTAGATACTACAGTTGCAGGCTTAATGATATTGGGTACTATTTTAGCTGTTGGATTATTGTATCTCATTGAAAATATTGCTAAAGATAAAAAAGAATATTACGGTGGTGCATACGTCTTTTTTGTTATTGGATTTGTGCTTTTAGGTCTTGTTCAGATTGGAGTAATTCAATATAGTATTGGTTTTGCAGGATATTTTGACAGACTATTTGTGAATAGTTTTGGAATGCCCTATTTTTCAGGGTTCACATTTGCTTTTATACTTATTGCAGTTGTTTGTTGGTTTGGATTGCGTTTTGCAACTAAAAAATCTTGGGCTTTATTGCGCTTAGGAATTTGGTGCTTTACTTTCATGTTAATTGGATACAGTTCTTATATCACTACAATGATTCGTAGTAATGCAGATCCTGCAATTGATATGTATAATGTAGATAATCCAATTAGTCTTGTTGGTTATTTGGGTCGTGATCAATATGGAGATTTCCCATTGCTATACGGTCAAAAGTTTACTGCACAACCTGTAGATTACAAACAAACAAATATCAAGTATCAGAAAGGAAAAGAAAAGTATATCGAAATTGGCAAGGATGGACATTATGTTTATGCAGCTGAAGACAAGATGGTATTGCCTCGTGTTTGGGATGCTAGTAACGATCAAAATCATGCTGATTATTATGCTTACATGCTTGATATTAATAAGAATAAGGATGGTAGTTATGATCGTACACCTAATCAGGCAGACAACGTATTTTTCTTTGTAACATATCAATTTTATTGGATGTATTTCCGCTATTTCATGTGGAATTTCTCTGGTAAACAAGATGATATTGAAGGTATGTTTGGAGGAAATGTTAGAGATGGCAACTGGATTTCAGGTATTCCTTTTGTAGATAATGTTATCTATGGTGATCAATCCGCTTTGCCTGATAGTTTACAAAACAATAAGGCCCATAATAAGCTATTTATGTTGCCTTTTATATTAGGATTGCTTGGTGTATTCTATCAATTTAAGCACAGAGGCGATGATGGTATGGTTTCTTTCTTGCTATTTTTCTTTACAGGTATGGCGATAATTCTTTACTTGAATCAAGCAGGATATCAGCCTCGTGAACGTGATTATGCCTTTGTGGGAAGTTTCTATGCCTTTGCTATTTGGATAGGATTGGGTGTTTTGAAAGTATCCGAGTGGTTTGGTAAATTAAAAATATCTCAAACTTTGGCTGCCACTTTTGCCACTTTAAGTTGCTTATTAGCTGTTCCGGTTATTATGGGACAACAAGAATGGGATGACCACGATAGAAGTAAGAAAACCTTGTCGAGAGATTTGGCAAAGGATTACTTAGAGAGTTGTGCACCTAATGCCATCTTGTTTACTTTTGGTGATAATGATACTTACCCATTATGGTATGCACAAGAAGTGGAGGGAATTCGTACTGATATTCGTGTAATCAACAATAGTTTGTTGGGTATTGATTGGTATATCAATCAGCTTCGTTACAAAATCAATCAGAGCGATTCAATTGATGTAATATTTAACTCAGATCAGATTGAAGGTCGTAAACGTGATTACACTCCTTTTCAAGCTAATACCTCTTATCCTGATAACCGTTATTATGACCTAGATTCTATCATGAGAAAATATGTTGGTAGTGATGATGCAGATAAGGTTCAAAATAGGGGAGAAGGTGAGTTTATTAATACATTCCCTGTACATAAATTCACTGTTCCTGTTGACAAGGCTACAGTTTTAGCAAATGGTACTGTTACTGCTAAAGACAGTGTTGTTAATCAATTGACTTTTGATATTCCTAAAAACAGTTTATTCAAAAACGATTTAGCGGTATTGAATATCATTGCTGCTAATAAATGGAAACGTCCAATTTATTTCAGTTCAAACTTTGGGGAATTAGGCTTTGGAAAATACCTGCGCAAAGATGGTATCAGTTATCGTTTGGTGCCGGTAGAAAGCGATGAGTATAATGCTGATTGGGCATTGGATAAAATGCTGAATAAATTTAGTTTTGGAAATGCAGGTACTAAGGGCGTTTATTATGATGAAGAAAATCGTCGTCATCTATTGACTATCCGTGCTGCTTATGCTGAACTAGCAGGTTATTTGGCTTCTAAGAATAGAAAAGAAGATGCTAGAAAAGTATTAGAAAAAGCTGACCAAAGTATTGATCAAGATAATTTTGGTTACGGAGTGGTAAGTCGTGGGAATATGCACAATAGAACTAGCTTATTGTTCCTAGAAGCTTGTTATAGGTCTGAGGACAAAACTTTAGCGACAAAAGTATATAATGCCCTGAAGAAGGATTTTACACAACAAATCAAGTATTATAATACTTTGGATGGCAAGAAAGCAGATGGTATGGCCGACGAAAAGAGAATGGCAGAAAACTATTTGAAAGGACTAGAAGACATGAACAATAACTACAATGCACCTAAGGTATCAACTGCTCCTCAAGCAGCAACTGCACCTAATGTTGGTGGTACAAAATAAATCATAAATACACGATACAAAACAAGAAAAGAACGGCTGTCTCACATGAGGCAGCCGTTCTCATTTAAACCCAGATTACTCAATAGGACTCTATTACAATTCACAACCACTTCAAACACAAGCTTTTACTTGATTTGTTTGTCTTAAACGTAATTTATTATGTCTTCAGTCAAAAAATCTGTTTAAAAACTTGTCTTTTTTGTATTTGTGAATTTCATAACGAGTCTATTGCGTAATCTGGGTTAAATACTTGTTTGCCCTATTATCCAATCTGATTATTCTGCCAATATTAATTCAGTCATACTCTATCTCTTAGTGAAAATCATCTAACGGTGAAATGATATATAAAAGGTACACCCTTTCCACTCTAGAGGTTTAGCCTAATGAATAAAATGGGAATTCATCTATACATAAGGATGGAAGGGAAATGAATCTGCCTAATCTGAGTTGAAATCATTGTTGCTTTAGTTTTTTTGATGTTTTTTGGAAAAATGCCCCAGACTAGGAAAAAGAGATATCATTAACTCTCCTTAGGCTAGGCATTAAAATGACTAAAAAAGTTTAACCACATAAGACACAATGAAAATAATAAATGAGGTAAAACGTTTTACTTTAAGTTCACATAGAATCTAGTGGAAAAGAAGGATTTTTTTTCTAGGTTTTCTTTCATAAACTTTAATATAATACCATGGACCTAATGTACCTATTTGGTATAATTTTATTATTTGTTTAGATTTTGCGGAAAATGTGTTTTTAATATAGAATATTAGAACTCAATTTTTATTGAGTAGGACCTGAATCTACTGTTGCTTCTATTACCGCTTGAATATTTGTGGGTACATTACTAAAGAAATCATAGCCTGTGGCAGCCTCAATACTATCAACAGAAACACGGTAATAATCCCATGAATTAGCATTCACAGACTGGTTATTTGGCAAATCAATAGCAATTATCCTAGTAGAAGTAGATACTCTATTTACATCATTGATTCCTACAGGTAATACAAGTGCTACTTTCCAATAATGGGCATAGACATTTATCTTGCCTTTATTGATTGTAAGACTATCACCACCTTTACTACCATTACCTCCTGAACCGTAACCTCCTGCAATGATGTATAATTCATTCCCGGAAGTCATCAAATTCCGACAATAAGCCTCAAAACTTGACCATACTTGTTGATTAAGTATCGGTGCTTGTGGTGTAATATTGGTCATAATAAAAGTAGCGCGATTGTCGGAATCAGAACCATCCCTGTCTTCAGATGGGCAAAGATGACCACGATCAAAACCACTATTTGTATAATTACTTGTAGTTACTTTATTATATCCTGAAGGTAATGTACTATCCGAAGTAAAACAATCGCATCTAGCAGAACTACCTTTCCATGCATTACTCAAGTGCCAACTACTCCAATTAGCCTCTCCATAACTGTTATTATAGGAAACGGTGTATTGACTTTTTGAAATAAGATAATTATTTGAATCTGATGGATTAGTGGTTGCATTGCTAGGATTTCCCATAGCCAAATTATTATCTCTTGTGGGAATGGTATCGGGAGTAACTACTGCACAGCCACAATTTGCGGTTGCTAAAGTTGATAAGGTTCTTTTTCCTCCGATGCCTGTAATAGAGATATCGTCTATATTTAATCTTCCACCACTCAATTTTCTTATTTGAAAGCGAATCTTGCCAATATGTGATTTAATAAAAGACACCATTCTGTAATCACTTTGCTTAGTAATTACACTATCACCTACACGTTGCCAAGTCTTTGCACTATCGGTAGAACTATATATTGCCCACACTGCAGGGGAATCATCCCCGTAAATAGCATGGTACAAAGAAATGACTTTTGTATTTCCACTAACAAAATCAAAATCCATAGTTACTGTGCCTTGATTTGTAATGCGGAGGGATTTTGAACCATTTTTTTTATCTAAAATAGATTCTCCAATTAGGGCATCATCAAAAATCCAATTGCCAGAAGAAAGTGCCACCTTATTTGCTTGATACGAATCCTTACTACCTAGTTCAAAGGTTTCCTTCAATGGATTTACTGTTTGAGCAATAGAATTTACACTTGCTGCAAATAAATTGAAGAAAAATAATGCCTTTAAAAGGCTGTCCCTTTTCTGCAATTGCAGTTTAAAGAGTATTATCATAAAGGTCAGTTTATTTCAAAAATAAAGGAAATTAGAATCAAGATTGCGAGTGCCACAAAAATATTCCCATATTTAAAATAAGCTTTTTAAGAAAAATCATAATTAGCAATAGACAATCTTATAGCCATTTGTATGCTATTCCTTAATGAATGTAATTAGGTTTGTTTTTCCATTAATTGTTTGTACACTCAAATGATAAACTCCTTTACCTAATTTACTCACCATCAAACTTGGATTAGTGGCATCTTTTACTTGCATGGATTTAATAATCCGTCCGCTATTATCAATCACTTCTATTTTATTGATATGCTGACCCTTTATCATCAGTTTGTCTTTAGCAGGATTAGGATAAATAGTCATCGCATCATTTAGCATAGACTTTTCAGTTATGACACCTTTAGTTTTAAATACTCCTACAGTTTTGTAATTACCATCAAAAGCATTGATTGAAGTTATATCATCACTTAATTTTATTTCCTCTGTATTAAAATCTCCTTTTTTGTTAAATACTAACTCAAACAAGAGGGTACTATCGGCAAGTGTCTTAGGTTCACATGTAGCATCTACCCAAAGGAATGGTATTTTTCCATCTTCAATAAAATCTAGGTTGTAGTCGGCACCTATTTTGTTATTTTCAATCGCCTTTAACGCAAAAGCGTTCTTATTAAAATTCAAGGTGAATTGAATGCCCATAATTTGATTAAAATTCTTGATTCTAATGGGAATCCTTACTTCATTTTCTAATTGATTGACTATGATGTCATCATTGTAAAGTTCTATTGGTGAATTGTTATTTACACCATTACCTAATACTGCGGCATTCCAATCATAATTAACATCACCGAGTTTTACCCCAATAAAACTATTGATATTTGTATTCGCCTTTTGTCCAATCAGCGTGATACTATCCCGATATGGGAAAGGCTTAGTGGGCACAGGAAAGGCATAACTACTATCAACAAATGTCCACAATCGATTCCCATTAAATTTCGTTAGCCTTTTTAAAATCAAAGACTTGATTAAGGCTATATCAGTACCATTCACAGAACCATCACTGTTAACATCTCCTGCAATTAATTTAAAAGGAGAATTTAATAATACCTTCTTTAAAATATGACTTTGTATTAAACTTATATCCGTACCGTTCACACCATTACTGACTAGTTTGTCATCATTTTTAAAAGCCGTAATTGTATAGTTATTATTAGCTGAAACGTTCAGATTAAACGTTCCTTTAGCATCTAAAGTCGCCGTATTCTTACCATTTAGTAATAATGATACGGAAGGAATTATTATACCATTTGGATTCTTGACAGTACCACTAATCCAAATATTTACATTAATAATTAATTTATTAGACAAAAGATTATTTGCTGTAGCACAACTTTGATTAGTTGTAACCAAACAACTAATTGTATCATTATTTTTGAGTTGGTCAGTATTAAAAGATGAAGCATTAGCACCTACAATTGGCACACTATTTTTAATCCATTGATAGGTAGGCATATCACTGATATTTTGAGTATTAGCAGTAAAGGTTACAGATTCATTGGCTAAAATTGTTGTTGAATTAGCTGCTATTTCCAAAGTAGGGGTGACGGTAGGGACAATAGATAATATCAAAGTTGCGCTACTATCACAACCTCTACTATTGCTTAAATGTGCGGTATAAGTACCCGATTGATTATAACTAGTGCCATTAAATAGGTAAGAACTACCCAAGCAAATGGAAGCATTAGTGGTAGAATATGATGCCTTAAACACATGGAGTGAAACTTTATTAATAATACTATCACAACCTCCTTTAGCCCTCAATGTATCGATCATGATAGTGTCGTTTGTGTAGCTCTTTCCATTATAGAAAACGGTATAACAGCCGGATTTTGTGATATTGATTGTTCTAGATTTAATCAAATTTGGAGTCAATTTTTTACTAGTGGCTACTAATGGATTGTTACATCTTGGATTAACTACAACTTTACAATAGACACTGTCAATGACAGTTAATGAATCAATATTTAAAATTGAATCTTGTGCATTATCAATAGCAACATTATTCTTATACCATTGAAAACTATAATCGGCACCTATATTATTCGCTTTAGCTTTAAAGCTAACTGTTGTATTAGGACAAACAGCATTTGTGGTTGCCGCAATACTAATACTTGGCAAACCTGATTGTTGGACAGCAATTGTATTTGTTTTTGCGGTACAACCATTATTATCAGTCACTAATGCATAATAATTACCATTTGAAGTAGGTATATAATTAGAATCAACTCTACTTAATTGTGATATTTTGAAGACATAATTATTTTGTGCGTCGCATACATAAACGTTATTTCCTTTTTTGTCAACAGCTAATCCATACAAAGCACTAATTGGAATAGTTCCTCCTACTGTAATACCTGAAGTAGCACCTTTTAACCATTTAACTACTCTTTGTTTTCCAAATTCTGCGATATATAAAGTTTTCTGTGCATCAAAACAAAGGCTAGTAGGGTTAAATAATACACCTGCACCCGCAAATGTTTCGCCCGATGTTGCACCTGGTGCCCATTTTTGTACTCTATTATTGTAATAATCAGCCACATAAACGTATCCGGAATCATCAACCGTGATTCCTCTAGGACCATTGAGTTGATTGGCAGCACCGCCTGCACCATTTCCTCCCGCTACTGTAATACCTTCAACAGCACCCGGTGCCCATTTTTGAACACGATGATTATCTACATCAGAAACGTAAACATTACCTATACTATCTACAAAGATTCCTGTAGGAGATATGACCTGATTGGCTGCACTGCCTGAAAAGTGCCCTCCTGCTACAACTACACCTTCTGCTGCTCCCTTTACCCACTTTTGTACTCTATGGGCATAATAGTCTCCCACATAAACGGTATAATCCTTATCTACAAAAACAGAAGATGGATTGACCTGATTTGCCGCATATCCATTTACATGTCCACCCGCAACAGTACTTCCGGCTACCGCATTTGAATTCCATTTTTGCACCCTATCATTGTTAAAATCTGCTATATATACAGCCCCATCTTTATCTACCGAAATATCACTCGGACTAGATAATTGGTTAGCAGCATATCCAATACCATTCCCCCCTGCTACTGTTTTATTGCCAGATACTGGAATTAAAGAATAATTAACTTGCTTTACAACATCATTTCCATTTTTCCAAATAACGGATTCAATGCCCGATACTCCCCTCAATTTAAGCGTATCAAAACCTGAACAATTACTACCTACGCTAGAAAAGCTTACTGAAGGTAGTTTATCAAGACCAATTATTAGTCTAGGATTGATGACTGTTACACCCGCAGCACATGCAGAATTACTAGTAACCTTACATTGATAAGTAGCAGATGTTACTATTGAATCCGTATAAGTTTTGCTTGTTGCCCCCGAAATAATGGTGTCATTTCTATACCATTGATAGGTTGGAGTCAAACCTGTTTCCGTTGCATTTGCCGAAAAGGTAACTTTTGTACCTACACAATAAAACTTATAGTCCACTTTTCCACTTTGTAGATATTGATCAGGGGATATGATAGCGGCATTTACGGTAGGAGTAATGACACTATTTACTAATATTGAATCTGTTTTTGTAAGTGGGCAGCTACCTTTTGAAGATGAAAAAGGTAAGGAATAAGTGATGGCATATTTACCACTTAAACCTGCAGGATTAAATTTTCCGTTCACTACCTGATTGCCACTCCATGTGCCACCCTTTGTACCAATTATAAATGTTGATAAATCTATTTCACCACCACCACTACAGATTGCAGCTGATGGGGGAATCCAAGAGGGATCGGGAATGTCACCCCCAGTAAGGATTGGTAAACTAGTAGAATCTATTTTAGGAGTTGCAGCATAATATAAAGCAGAAGTGGTATAGCTTTTCCAATTGGCTGGATTATTTATGCGGACAAGCCAGTCTTTTTGATTGGCAGCAGTTAATAAGCCATTGTACTTATAAAACAAATACTTTCCAGTAGAAGGTGCGATACTAAAGCAATCTAATTCCGGATATGCACCTGAAGCTCCTAAAGTAGATTGCAAAGACTGCCATTGTGTACTATTAAAACCTGTAATGATTCTACCATTATTGCCAGGAAAGGTAGCGATAGCTTTTATTCCTCCTCCTGTGACAGTGCAACCATAAATAGGATCTGAAGACCAAACACCATCTTGTGCAATAAAAAAGTTATCACCTGTAGCCTCTAAATTAAATTTTGCGGCAGTAACACCTGTAGCTAAGTCGCTCATCGCCCATGAAGAATCGGGATAAGTGAATTTTACTATATCGCCTGATGTATTTCCTGTGCGAAGAGTTAATACTGTTCCTGCGGGAATTGTTCCTCCTACTCTTTTCATTTTTACGCCACCCTCTGCACTCGTCCAAGTACTATCGCTACAATTTGCGTAGCCATTATCTGTCAATTGAATTTCGGTACCACTAGTTATATTTTTGAAACAAACGAAGGTTATTTCATCTTGAGTCGTTTTATTGACAGCTACATTCACTCCAAGAATGGCAATATCACCACGGTTTAATATAGTTTGGGCAGATATATCTTTTATAAAAGCCAATGTTATTATAAACAGAAATATTTGTTTCATTTTAAGAGTTATATATTAATGAAGTAAGTGATTAACTACAATAATAAGTAAACTTTATGAAATCTGTTAAATTGGGTGCATTGCAATTAAATATTTATAATAAAATAACTAATATAAACGAATCGTGCTCATTTTCTAAATGAATCATGATGTATTCATATTGAATTATTTATCCACGTTTTGTTCCTACAGCAACAAATAGTCTTCCTCCAACTTTGCTTTCTTTAACTGGCAGATATTCTTTATTGAAATGATTGGTTTTAGATTTAAGGGCTTGCCAAATTTTTCTATTGAGGTCTGCTTTAGCAATTTTTTCAACAAGCCAAGTATTAAAGTCCCGTTTTTCAGCAAAAACATCAACGATCACAATCTTCCCATCCTTTTTCAGTAGCTCTAATAAGTTATTAAGAACTATTTCCCAATCAGGTATCACCGATAATCCTAACACACAAATTACCCTGTCAAAGCGTATTTTTTCATTTAAGCATTGCTCTAAATAGGGTAGTGTTAGCATTCTTGCATCTGCCTTAAATAGGGAAATATTGTTCCAGTTATTTTTTTCAATTAAGCGTTGACTTTTTTTGAGCATTCCACTTGAGTAGTCTGTTCCATATAAATAAAAATCCTTGTTACTTGATTTTAAGTGTCTAAAGTTTGCACCGGTACCGCAGGCTACGTCGAGAATTGTTTGTTTGTCATCGATGTCTAATAATTCTATTGCTCTTTTACGACTTTCAAAATATAGTTTCTCTAAGGAATTGTCATAAAATTCAGAGAAAACGTCATACCATTTCATACAATTATTTTATTTACTTAAAAGTGATATTTTTTTTTATTAGTTCAGTATTTTTAAAGCCTCTTTAATCCATTCATATTCAGGAATACTATTGTCAAAATAATAATCGGGTTGAATACCATAATCATCAATTGCCATTTCAGGCATTCTATAACTTCTAGAAGTTGTATAAGCCAATTTGAAATTTTTGCTAGGGCATGTTACATAATTTAGATTAGAAAAGTCTAATGCACCATAAGTCCTTTTTCCAAATAGTTTTACTTTTTGGCTTTGTTTGGCCATTAAAATAAATTGTTCGGCAGTGCTTGCATTAGCATTGTCAATTAGGACGGCTATTTTTTTAGGATTCTCAAAAGTAGTTGGTAATGTATCCATAGAATATGTTAATCCACCATCATTCAAGTTTACATAGTTTCCAATATTGGCGTCTAATTTCTTTTTGACATCTCTGAATTCTTGCTTTTCCTTTTCTGTAAAACCATCTATTTTAACTATCCAATCATATCTAGCATTGTTTAGCGGCGTTGACAGAAAATCAATCCACATAGTTCTAATTGGATTGGTATATAAATAGGGCGTAATTGCTTGAAAACATCTATCGGCTCCACCACCATTTCCACGAATATCAATTATCAAATTTTTTGTACTAGTCAATAACGTTTGATTTGATTTTACAATACTATCGACTGTTTTAATATAGCTATCATCAAAGGATGGTATACGCATCAATACTGTTTGTTCGTTTATTTTCGTTATAAATGGGTTCTTTGCTGATAAAGCGGATATTTCTATTTCTAATTGATCGTCAGCTTTAATGGCAGGAGCAACCCTTTTCCAATAAATTTCGAATGCTTTTAAATAATTACTGCCTATTATCTTGCAAGAGTCGAATCTTTTATTGGCAGGAGTATGGTCGCCCATATAAAAAGCACTTCTTTCAATTAACTTTTGGTTGATAGGAAAGCGAAATTTTATTTCACCTTGTTTCCACGTAGGGTTTTTGGAATTGATAATAAACCCAATATATTCTTCGTTAATTTTCTTTATTGCTATTTCGTAAATACCATTCGACCAAACCCCTTCCATTGAATTAGGTGGTAAAGAATTTGCATAATCCTTGAAAGTAGAAATGTTAAAGGCTAAATTGTTTTCAATAGCAGGAAAAATAGGTTGTTTAGCATTAATTGGAGGACTTTTTGTTTGATCTTCCAAACAAACTATCAAATGTCCTTTTCTATAAAACTTAATCCAATTATTTAAGGATGTTAAACATTGAAATACATCTTTAGTCTTGATAAATTCCTTTTCCCATTTTTTATTGTTTAATTCAATTGCTAGTTTGCCATATTTCTCGATATAATACGGATACCCTGCATCGTTTTCTTCAAATGTTTTCTTAACCCATTTGTATTCTTCCATGCAATTGCAATTTTGAGCAAATGTTGGCAACGTAATACATATATAAAATAGTATTAAAATTATACTTTTCATGATGTTTCAAATTAGTTTTAAAACTCTGTGACCTTTTAGAGTTGAAAATAGAATTGTTTTTATTTTTAGGGACCGAGGTACGAGCCCTTATAAAAATAATCTTGCAATCGGTAATGATGCGTTGAAAATGTTGTGAAATATTATTGCAGGTATGATACTTTCTCCTTTTTCCTTTAAATAAGTCATAAAGGCACCTAAAATAAAAGTCAATAAGAATCCTTCCATATAAAATTGGAGATGATGCTTTTCATCAAAATATACGGCATGACCAACACCGAATAATACTGCCTGAATGAATGAGCCGATTCCTAATTGAGCCCCTAATATATTTCGTTTAGTGATAAACACCGCATTGAGAAGACCTAGAAGAATGCCTCTAAATATTAATTCTTCCGATAGTCCTGGCATTGTTAATTGAAAAAACAAATATTCTTTGGTTTTATCTACTTCACTGAGTGTATTGATTTGAATAAAGTTGTAGGCCAAACTGATTGCAGTTAATATCGTAAAGGGCAACCATACAGATTTGTTTATTTTAAAAGTAAAACCTGCCTCTTCTTTCGTTAAAAATGAAAAAAAATAGATAAATAATAGGGCTACAAATAGACTCAATATCTTTCCTTGCCAATTCCAATTCAGTTTTTCAAGTATTGGAAGGGTTGGAATAAATAATATAGCAATGGTGAGAAAGAAAAACAAGGAAAATACAATCAATAGATACTTCTTTTGTGATTTGGTAAATAGCATTGCAATGATGCATAGTAATAGGGATATTCCTAAATGAATACTGACGATAGCAAAAGTTTGTAAAATTTCATTCATTGTTTATTATTAATTTAAATCCTTTACCTAATTGAATTATTGCCGCAATTTAGGCGTTCACAATTTTATGTTTCTATTTTTTGGGTTAAAGCGTACGATTTACTGTTTGAACCGTTATAATTTGTAATTGAAGAATTTTGAAGGGGTAATAATGGTTAAGAAAATTTATAAAAGGTTTTCCTTAAACAGGGGCTTTCTCTATCAAATAGTAAGTGAGCATCAAACTTACAGGGTGCAAAAAACTGACTTTTCTTACCACTACTATTCTGATTTTGGGAACCATTATTTCAACCTTTTTTATGCCTGTGATTACCCCATTCTAATTGATAATCACCTCATTCAAATTGATTAAAACTATGGAATTTAGCGCCAAAAGGGTGTTTTTCCTCATCAAATAGAACAATTGCCTCATGAGGAAAAAGTTTTCCCTTATCCAATAAAACAATTACCTCATGAGGAAAAACTTTTCCCTCATCCAATAAAACAATTACTTCATGAGGAAAAACTTTTCCCTCATCCAATAAAACAATTACCTCATGAGGAAAAACTTTTCCCTCATCCAATAAAAACAATTACCTCATGAGGAAAAAGTTTTCCCTTATCCAATAAAACAATTACATCATGAGGTAAAACTTTTCCCTCATCAAATAGAACAGGGTTTTTATAGAGAAATTTTGTTTTTTTACCTATTTCTGTTACTACTCAGGAGGGTTTACCAAAAAGGAAACGAAGTAAAAACAAGGATCACAATGATTTTTTTAAATAATTGGCAGGTAAGTACCTAAAAAGTATATTGTTCCTTGTGTTCTTTTGTTCAAAACCTTGTGACCCTTGTGGTAAAAATACCTGAGTAGTTACCTATTTCTTGGATTTATATCCACAAAAGCATCCTGTATGATTTTGAATTTTTCCCAATTGATTGGTCGATGCTTTTTTGTGGTGCTTACAGGATTATTTGTCACACAATTTGGTGTGAGACAATTATTAGGTCTTGTTGGTCTTTTTTCGAAACCTCCACCACAATTTGGACACACATTTTTTAATTCATTCGTAACACAATCTTCACAAAAAGTACATTCGTAGGTACAAATCATAGCCTCACTTGATTCGTTTGGCAATGGCTTATCACAATTTTCACAAGTAGGTCTCATTTCAAGCATAATCAATAATGTTTATAGTTGTTTTAAAATAAATTCTTAATAAAATTCAAGTTGTATTACCACAAAGGAACCAAAGAAAAATAAAGAACTCAAAGTTTTCTATTAGAATTATTATATCCAAATGTCAGCATCTTATTCTAATCATTGAGTTTCTTTGATATAATCTAAGGCTCCTAGGGGTAAAGAATTTTGGTTACTACTCAGGAAGTTTTACCACAAAGGAACCAAAGAAAAAACAAGGAACACAAGGACTTCTTTTTAAATAATTGGCAGGTAAGTATCTAAAAAGTATACTGTTCTTTATGTTCCTTTGTTTAAGACTTTGTGACCCTCATGGTAAAATACCAGAGTAGTAACGAATTTTGATTAAGTATACCCTTTCGTTTTGATAGTCAATTTGAAGACTATTCCTTTACAAAAGATAAACTACTTATTTTTCCATCAACTGATTGTATTCTCAAACGATAAACCCCACTTCCTAATTTGTCTACTGTCAAGCTTGGATTAGTGGCATCTTTTACTTGCAAGGATTTAATAATCCTTCCGCTATTATCAATCACTTCTATTTTATTGATATGCTGCCCCTTGATAGTCAATTTGTCCTTAGCAGGATTTGGATAAATAGTCATCGCATCGTTTGAAATAGATTTTTGTGTAATAAACCCTTTAGATTGAACTACTCTTACTGCCGCATAATTACCATCAAAAGCATTGATTGGTGTAATATCATCACTCAATCTTATTTCCTCTGTATTGAAATTTTCTTTTTTGTTAAATACTAACTCAAATAATAAGGTACTATCGGCAAGTGTTTTAGGTTCGCTTGTAGCATCTACCCAAAGGAATGGTATTTTGCCCTCTTCAATAAAATCTAGGTTATAGTCGGCACCTATTTTGTTATTTTCAATCGCCTTCAAAGCAAAAGCGTTCTTATTAAAATTTAAGGTGAATTGAATGCCCATAATTTGTTTGAAATTCTTAATTCGAACAGGAATCCTGACTTCATTGTCTGATTGATTGACTATGATGTCATCATTGTAAAGTTCTATTGGTGAATTATAATTTGCTGGATTACCTAGAACTGAGGCATTCCAATCATAGTTTACATCACCGAGTTTTACCCCAATAAAACTATTGGTATTTGAGTTCACTTTTTGTCCTGTCAGTGTGATACTATCACGATATGGGAAAGGCTTAGTGGGCACAGGAAACGTATAATTACTATCAACAAATGCCCATAAACGATTGCCACTAAATTTGGTTATTTTCTTTAAAATCAAAGACTTGATTAAGGCGATATCAGTTCCATTCACAGAACCATCACTATTAACATCTCCCGCAATTAATTTGTAGGGTGAGTTAAAAACCACTTTCTTCAGAATATGACTTTGTATTAAACTTATGTCCGTGCCATTAATACCGTTTGCAACGAGTACATCGTTACTCTTTGAAGGCGTAATCGTGTAATTATTATTTGGAGCGACATCATATTTATAGCCACCGAAAGCATCAGTGGTTTTGGAATTAGTCCTATTTAACGATAATGTAACCGATGGAATCACCACGCCATTAGGATTTTTTACTGTTCCACTTATCCAAATATTTACTGGAATAACCGTGAAATTAATCAGATTCGAAGATGCCGTTGCATTTGAAAAACAGGGTGCATGACTTGTTATCAGTACATAAACATAATCCTTATCATTGAGGGTAGTTGTAGAATACATACTATCAGTAGCACCGAGAATAGGAGTTGCATTTTTGTACCACTGATAGGTAGGAATCACGCCTTCATTTACTTTACAGATGAGTTTTACGGTATCACCCTGATTGATAGTAGTAGCTGATGCCTCGATGCTGACTGTAGGAATAACTGGAGTAGCCACTACAATATTGGTCACATTATACAAGCTATCGCATCCTTGAACACTCCTAATCGTATCGGTCATTGAGGTAGAATTCAAATAAATTGTACCATTATACACTACAGAATAACAACCGGTAACATTTTTGGCAACTGTTTTAACGGTTAGGTTATTCACCTTAATATTAGTAACCACATATACACTGTCGCAGCCCTGATAACTTTTTAAAGTATCCTTTAATACGGTATTATTTGTGTACACTTTTCCATTGAAACTTACAGAGGTACAGCCTGTCAATGTACTAGACTTTGTAATTGGAGTAATTTTATTGATAGCAATATTTATCGTGTAATAGATACTATCACAACCATTTCCATTCTTCAAAGTGTCTTTAAAACTTGTATTATTTGTATAGATAACTCCTTTGTAAACAACACTATTGCAACCATTTAAGTCTAGATTCTTAGAGACGGGGGTAGCACAAAATATAAAACCATTATTAGCTACTGTGCCATAAGGGCTTGTGAGGGCTACGGTTCCTGTACCTCCATTCCCAACAATTGCTGTAATTGTAGTGTCATTTACTACCGTGAAACTAGCGGCGGGTACACCACCGAATGTAACAGCAGTAACTTCAGAAAATTGGTATCCCTTAATAGTTACTGTTGTACCTACTGTACCAATTGTCGGATTGAAATAAGTGATTGAAATCGTATTGATTCTGTTTCGGAAGAAAGAGACCTTTCCTGTAGTCTTTTTATTTGAATTTCCTATAGCAATGTCAGGAATACCATCACCATCAAAGTCGGCTACAGTAATTGGTACATTGGTAGAGATGGAAGAGTCAGATAAATATGACTGTGGACTATTAAATGATATGGTATTCGTTTTAGGCTGATTAGCCATTAAACTAACACCTGCTATATATCCATTATAATATCCTGAAATTGCTAAATCGGGATAACCGTCTCCATTGAAATCTGTGGTTTCAATAGCACTCGAATTTATACCTGAAACGAATTGGGTTGTATCAAAAGCAAGACTATTGGGATTAGTTCCAATGTTTTTTAAAGCAATTAATCCACCGCCTGAAACAGTAGCAACATCGATTTTATTATCACTATTATAATCGCCAATAGTCAAGTAATTAGAATTGCTTTTGGATTCTGTTAAATAGAATTTATTTACTTCACCAATATTGCAGTAGTTGATATACACTTTAGTATTCCATGTATCAGTATCCAAAATTACCAAATCTAGCTTGCCATCTCCATTCATATCGGCCATCTTAATTTGATTGAGTGGATATCCCGGTGGAGAAATGACATATTGTACTGTTTGAAAGCTAATATTTCCGTTAGTTGTGGTGTTTCTTAGAATATCGACATAGCCCTTTCTGTTAATGGCAATGTCGAGCCTTCCGTCTAAATCAATATCGCCTACTGCAAAGGAATTTTGGGAACCAAAATAGCCTGTTATGTAAACTGCAGTATCGAATAGTATTTGAGATACCGTTGATTTGTTTTTCAAATAATAAATAGAACTAGATGTGTATTGTGTGCCAAGAACAGCAAATACAATGTCTTTTTTCCCATCTCCATCTAAATCTTCAATTATCAGATTGTTCATTGTCAACTTAGCAGCACCCCAATCAAGTAGCTTTTGTTTAGCCGCAAATGCAATCTTCTTGGGAGTTGATATATTACGATTGCAATAAATGGACGTATTGCCAAATTCTACAAAATCTATTTTGCCATCACCATCAAAGTCACTTGAGGCAATTGCGGAAAT
>CANCPA010000013.1 GCA_947379895.1 Chitinophagaceae bacterium
ATTATATTACCGTTCGCTTCGGAAATCACCAAGACTGTCACACAGAGCCTGTCGAAGTGCAAGCAACTTACATTTCAACCCGATTTCGACGGGCTCAATCTGACACGCTAATTTTCGAAGTTTCGCTTAACTTAATGACATTGCCCTACGGGACTTTAGGCAATTATTATTCACCTGTTTCCTACCGATATTTCGTGCCTACGGCACTTATCCAAGCGTATTTCAACCCTTGATTCGCATTATAACCTATAACCTATTACCTACTACTTCCTAAGTCATTATTGACTAATTATTTCAAATGAAATCCTTGTGCCCATTGATTTTCGTAGATTACTTTGTGTTAAATCCTCCTATGTAGTAAGTTTTTTTTATCTTGCCGCCATGAAAAGAATTATTATTACCATTGATGGATACTCTTCTTGTGGAAAAAGTACGTTAGCAAAGCAAGTCGCTAAGGAATTAAATTATGTTTTTGTGGATAGTGGTGCTATGTATAGGGCAATTACCCTATACTTTTTTAGAAATAATATTGATCTTGAAAATAAGGAAGCAATAATAAAAGCAATAGGGGAAATAGATTTGTCATTTGCTTATAATGAAGCAAATGGTACAAGTGATATGATAATGAATGGTGAAAACGTGGAAGTTGCTATTCGAGAAATGGCAATAAGTGAGCGCGTTAGTTTGGTAGCTGCAATTGAAGAAGTGAGAACATTTACTGTAGCTGAACAACAAAAAAATACTATTAATAAGGGAATTGTAATGGACGGTAGAGATATTGGTACTGTTGTTTTTCCTGAAGCAGAGTTGAAAATATTTCTTACTGCAAATCCTGAGATTAGGGTCGAAAGACGATATCTACAGTTGATTAAAACAAATCCTCTGATTACAAAAGAAGAAATAAAAGTAAATCTTGAATCAAGAGACTATATAGATACGCATAGGGAAATAAGCCCATTAAGAAAGGCGGACGACGCAATTGTTATTGATAATAGTTTTATGAATAGAGAAGAACAATTTGCACTTGTACTAAAATTGGCTAGCGAAAGAATGAATTAGTGGATATTTCTATTTTCTGTGTTTTGATTATAGGTTTTACTCTTTAATAATAAGTTGAAAAGTGTAAAGTCTTAAATAAAAACAAGTGCAATAATTTAATTTGTATAAAACAACCATAAAAGTATAAAATGTTACAATCATCAACAGTTGAATTTCTTAAGGCTTTAAAGCTAAATAATCATAAGTCTTGGTTTGATGAAAATAGGAAGCAATATGAATTTGCAAAAGAAGACTATTTGAATCTAGTAGGAGAGACAATTCGTTTAGTTGGAAAAAATGACCCCACAGTTGAAGTGTTACAACCTAAGGAGTGTGTATTTCGAATTAATAGAGATGTTCGTTTTAGTAAAGATAAAAGTCCATATAAAACTAATATGGGTGCGGGTTTTAGCAAAGGTGGTAAGAAGTCTTCATTGTCAGGTTATTATTTTCATTGTGAGCCCGGAGTTAGTTTTGTAGGTGGAGGAATATGGATGCCTCCTGCACCTGAACTTAAAAAGGTGCGTCAAGAAATTGACTACAATTACGAAGAATTTATTGGAATTGTAAATAGTCCTGATTTCAAAAAACAATATGGCAACTTAGATAAGAGTCCTGAAAATCTATTATCGAGGCCTCCGAAAGGATATGATGAATCGAATCCTGCAGTCGAATATCTGAAATTGAAAAGTTATATAGCAAGTAAGTCAATAAGCGATGAGGAATTGACAAGTAAAGATTTAGTATCAAAAATTGCAACTGCATTTTCTGCTTTGCAACCTTTAGTATATTTTATAAATCAGGCATTAGAAGGGTGAAAATATCAAAGAAGTTCTAAAATGAAAAAAGCTGTGATAATTAAATCACAGCTTTTTTTGGTTGGGTTACCAGGATTCGAACCTAGACAGACAGAACCAAAAACTGTAGTGCTACCATTACACAATAACCCAATCCGTATCTCCTTTTTTAAAGGGAGTGCAAAAATAGGGGGGAGTGGCTGTTTAAACAAATTTTTCTTTCATTTTTTTCTAGAAAAGAGAAAAATATTGGTCCATAAGTTCTTTTGTGAGCCTTTTATTCCAATTTTTTTCTGTATTTCAGAAGTTAATATAGTAGTACAGCTTTAGCATTTTTGTTACCTAATTTATTCGTAAAACTAAGGAAAAAACAAAATGATGTTCAATATTTGATTCTTCGATGCTCCGTCTTTACTCAACCGATGCTTCGTATTTAAGCTACAGATGCGTTGTCTTTACTCAATCGAAGTTTGATATTAGCCTACTGTTGTACCGTATTAAGTTGGCGTGGTAGAGTATAATCGTTGCGTTGTGCTGTATAATCGTTGCGTTGTACTGTATAATCGTTGCGTTGTTCAATCTTAACGTAGGATGAGCTGTTCCTAGCCTATAGTGGTCATGTCCTAGAGTGTCGATGATGAATACGAACCTGTCGTGAGTCTGTATTAGCACGTCGTTTTATGACCTCTCTTTATAAAAGTCGAATTTGTTTATATTTATAAGTTGCAATTTGCTACATCTGATTACTCATTCAGTTGCTAATCATGAGGTTTTACCACTATGTACACAAAGGTTTTCACAATAAATCACTAGGGTTTATAGTTTATAGTGACTCAGATTCAACTATTTTGTTAGAAAACTTAGTGTACCTTGTTTTTTTCCTTGTTTACTTCTTGGTAAAACTTCCCGAGTCGTATCGCATATTTTCTTTAATTTCGGCAATTATTAGCTTAATAAATTAGTGATGTATACTCCGAATTTTTGCAAGTTTTTTTTACTTTCTCTTTCGTTAATTTTAACCTTGGTAGTCACTTGTTCTTATGATGCAAATGCCCAAGTTTGGCAATGGTCTGTCTTATTTAAGAATGCTCGTCCTGATGCTGAAGAATCGAGAGCCTTTATGTGGATACCTGATAACTGTAAGAAAATTAAGGGATATGTCCTTGCACAGAATAATATGGAAGAACTTTCAATTCTTGAGAATACAAACTTCAGAAAACAACTTACTAAATTAGGATTTGCAGAGATTTGGGTAACGCCCCCCTTCGATCATTTATTCAATTTTAATAATGGTGCAGGTGAAACCTTTAATAATATTATTAATAGCCTAGCTGATATTTCGGGATATACCGATTTGAAGTTCGCACCTGTTGTACCAATTGGTCATTCTGCTGCCGCAAGTTGGCCTTATTATTTTGCAGTATGGAAACCTGAAAGGACACTTTGTGCAATTTCTGTTAGCGGACAATGGCCTTATTTTAGAGATCCTAAATTTGCTCCTGATATATGGGAAGATAAGTTGCTTGATTTTATTCCTTGCTTGGAAACTATGGGTGAATATGAAACCGCAAATACTTGGAGTAAGGAAGGATTGAAGGAAAAAGCAGAACATCAATATCTAGCCTTGAGTATGTTGGCTTGTCCCGCAGAAGGTCATTTTGCAAGTACAGAAAAGAAAGTTGACTATATCGCACTGTATATAAAAAAGGCAATTCAATACCGGATGAGCAATAAATTAGATGCAAATGGATTTCCTGATTTAACAATTATTGACCCTCACGCTTCGGGATGGTTAGTTGATAAATGGCGATTAAATCAAACACCCACAGCTGCTGCTGCACCGGTTAATAAATACAAAGGGGACAAAAATGAAGCTTTTTGGTATTTTGACGAAGAGATGGCAAAAGCAACGGAAGCGTATCAGGCAAGTTATAGAAATAAGAAAGCAGAGTTAATTGGCTATTTACAAGATGGTCAACCTGTTAAACAACGTAATAGTCATTTACAAGTAAGTCTTCATTTTAAACCTGAAAGCGATGGAATTAGTTTTAAACTAAAAGGATATTTTTTAGATACAGTGCCTGCAATTAGTAATAGACTTTCTGATTGGACAGGAATTGCAGTGGATAGTCCAATAGGGCATGGTACAACCGCAATACCCGTAAATATTGAAAGAATTACTGGTCCATTTAAAAAAATAAATGATAGTGTTTTTCAACTTAGTCTAGACAAGTCCATCAAGAGAAATGCGAAACATTATAGTCTGATATTTGCAGCTACTCATCCTGGAGATGAAAATTTCAAACCTGCAGTACAACAAGCCGAAATGAATGTGCCCTTTGAAAATACTGTTGGACTTGATCAAACAATCTCGTTTAGTTCTATTTCTCGAGTGAATTTGTCCGTAAAGTCAATCGATTTAAAAGCAACTTCATCTGCTGGTTTACCTGTTCATTATTATGTTTTAGAAGGACCTGCAGAAGTACAGGATAATAAACTTGTATTTACGCCAATTCCTCCTCAAAGTAAATTCCCATTGAGAGTAACTGTTGTTGCATGGCAGTATGGATTAAATGGGACACAAAAAATTAAGACTGCTCCTGCTGTTTCTCAAACTTTTTATATTGATAATTAATTAAACGATCTAGAAATTGGTCGAACCAAATACATCATTATTATCGCATCTCCTCAAAGATATATTGCACATTTCGACCTTGATAGCTTCTTTGTAAGTGTTGAGGTATTGAATAATCCTTCCCTGAAGGGTAAACCTGTTATTGTGGGAGGTAGCAAGGAAAGGGGAGTGGTAAGTACCTGTAGTTATGAAGCACGGAAGTTTGGTGTTCATAGCGCTATGCCAATGAAAAAGGCCATGGAACTTTGTCCTGATGCACAGATTGTACGGGGAACAAGAGGTGAATACAGCCGATTTTCGAGATGGGTCACGGATATAATAGCGGCAAAAGCACCCTTGTTTGAGAAAGCGAGTATCGATGAGTTTTATATAGATTTAACAGGAATGGATAAATATTTTAATCCTTATCAATGGACTATTGATTTGCGTGAAGAAATTATTGAAAAGACACAGCTTCCTATCTCTTTCGGCCTTGCCACCAATAAAATGATCGCTAAAATTGCTACCGATATGGCAAAGCCTAATGGTTATATTTTTGTTCAGCCTGGCATGGAACAGTCATTTCTTGCACCACTAACAGTGAATAAAATATCAGGTGTAGGCGATCATACATACAAGAAGTTACAAGAAATGGGTATTAATTTGATTGGAGATATTTTGAAGTTTCCAAAAGAATTGCTTGAAAGGAAAATGGGTAAATGGGGGATAGAGTTATACAATAAAGCCTTAGGCATCAGTTTGAGTGGCGTACATAACTATCATGAAGCTAAATCCATATCTACAGAGAATACTTTTGAAGAAAATACAAAAGACAAAGCCTTTCTTTTAAAAGAACTTGTGCGAATGACAGAAAAAGTAGCCTATGAGTTACGTAAAGACGAAAAACTTGCAGGATGTATTGCAGTAAAAATTCGCTATTCTGACTTTGAGACTACTTCGAAGCAAGCGACAATTAATTATACTTTTAGTGATGATGAATTAATTCCTGATATGATTCAACTCTTTAATCAATTATATAAAAGTGAAAAAGCCGTCAGATTATTAGGGGTTCGATTAAGTGAATTAACGAATCATGCCTTACAAGGAAATCTCTTTGATAATCCTGAAAAGAAGGCAAACCTTTACAAAGCAATTGATGATGTTAAAAATAAATATGGGCGAAGTGCACTACAAAAGGCGAGAACTGTGAAGATTAATCCTTCGGAACCCTCTAAGTAGTGCATTCAATTTTTAATAATTGATAGCTTTTAGGCAAAAGTACTATCCGTCAGTTAGTAGATTCATTTTCTCTAAAAATAGCGATAATCCTTTTCTTTTATTTTCTGTTAGGTTAAAACTTATATTCTTCCTGTAATATTTTTCCAGGTCGTAAATATCATATTCTAAGTCATCGATAAGATGCTCAATATTAGTAATGCCCAAATAATTGGCTTTATTAAACTCATCGATAAATTCCTTGGACAATGCTTTATTAGCCACCCAAGCTGCAAAAACAAAAGGTAATCCTGTATGATTAATCCATGCTTCTGCAAGGTCGTAACAATATTTTGACTTCTTCCTCTGCTCAAAAGCTCTATCTCCAATCACAACACCTGCAGTTGTTCCAAGAATTTCAAGTTGAAAGCCGGGCTTTGCATCCTCAATAATTACTTCTTTCTTCCAATATTCCTTGATAAGTATCTTAAAAAGAGTGATTGATGTTCTGCTTTGATAATCAAGATACACTTTCTCAACTTCTTCAATTGGTACATCACTGAACAAGCAAACCGAGGCTACTGCCTGTTCTGCACCGATACAAAAATCAGTTACAATATGAGATTCTTTTAATGAAGGAATAATGGCAACCGGAACTAAGCCAATATCGATCTTATCATCCACTAACATTTGTGCAATTGAAGAAGGATAATCTTCAATCAATTCTATTTTATTTATAACACTACTACGATTAATTCCGTACAAAAGGGGTTTTGTGTTCAAATAACTTACTGCCCCAACCCTTATTTTCTTCAATTCCTGTATCATATCGGCGCAAAGAAAAGATTTTTATTGGGCTTCATCTTGTCTAATTGTACATTCGCAACTTTTCTAACAGTTTTTACATCTAATTACAATTTATTTTTCAGCATGGAACTGAACAACCTGACAGCTATTTCACCGATTGATGGGCGTTACCGTAAACAAGTAAATCAATTAAGTAATTATTTCTCTGAGTTTGCATTAATAAAATATCGAGTATTTGTAGAGATTGAGTATTTCTTATTCTTGTCAGATAAAAAGTTTTTTAAACTGACTCCTAAAGCCAAACAAAAACTTAAGGATATTGCTTCTAATTTCAGTATTGAAGATGCAAAAGAAATAAAAGGCATTGAAGCAATCACTAATCACGATGTAAAGGCCGTAGAATATTTTATTAAGAAGCAATTAGATGCAATTGGTATTGAAAACCTGAAGGAATGGGTGCATTTTGGGCTTACTTCACAGGATGTTAATAATACAGCGATTCCATTAAGTTGGAAGCATTGTATGGAGTTAGATTATTTGCCTGCAATTGTAAATGTGCAACAAGATTTACAAAAGTTAGCTTCTGCATGGAAAAATATTCCTATTCTTGCTCGTACACACGGTCAGGCAGCATCCCCAACTATTCTAGGAAAAGAAATTATGGTGTTTGCTGAGCGTCTAGGGAATCAGATTCAGTTATTTTCTTATATCCCGTATGCTGCTAAGTTTGGGGGGGCTACAGGTAATTTTAATGCACATCACATCGCATTTCCCAACAAAAATTGGATTAGTCTTGGAAATGATTTTGTAGATAATAGGCTTGGTTTACAAAGAATGCAGTTTACCACTCAAATAGAACATTACGATAATCTTGCTGCACATTGTGATACTATAAAAAGAATTAATACGATTCTGATTGACTTGTGTAGGGATATTTGGACCTACATAAGCATGGATTATTTTAAACAAAAAACCAAAGAAGGTGAAGTAGGATCGTCGGCGATGCCACATAAGGTGAATCCAATTGATTTTGAAAATGCAGAAGGAAACCTTGGAATTGCAAATGCCCTTTTGGAACATTTTTCTGCTAAACTACCTATTTCAAGATTGCAAAGAGATTTAACTGATAGTACTGTATTGCGAAATTTGGGTGTACCTGTTGCACATACTTTACTCGCCATTAGAAGTTTAGAAAAAGGATTAGGTAAGTTATTATTAAATGAAGGGAAGATGCACGATGACCTAGAAAATAATTGGGCAGTTGTGGCAGAAGCAATTCAAACAATACTGAGAAGAGAAAATTATCCGAATCCTTATGAGGCTTTGAAAGGTTTAACTAGGGGTAAAAGTTTAATTGATAAGGAGGTAATTCATGGATTTATTGAAACCCTTGTTGTAAGTGCTGAAATTAAGGCGGAGTTAATGTTGATAACTCCTTCTAACTATACAGGAATTGTTGCTGAGTTTTAGTATTTATTGTCAATGACTTAAAAGTAAAAGTTTGCTTCCTTATGTTTGCAAAAATTGAATTATAAAAGAATTAAAATAAAAATTATGGAATTAAAAGAGCGTATTCTAGCTATTTGGAATGACAGGACATTATTGAAAGATGCAGCGTACATTGATACTATCAGGGATGTGATTGAACAAGTTGATAAGGGGCAGTTGCGTGTAGCTTCACCTACTGAAAATGGATGGGTTGTAAATGAATGGGTAAAACAAGCTATTTTGTTGTATTTTGGTATTCAACAAATGCAAACTTATACGTTGCCTCCTTTTGAGTTTTATGATAAAATGTTGTTGAAAAAGGATTATGCAGAACTTGGAGTAAGGGCTGTGCCACATGCAGTTGCACGATATGGTGCTTATTTGGCTAAGAATGTAGTTTTAATGCCAAGTTATGTAAATATTGGTGCCTATGTAGATGAAGGAACAATGGTTGATACTTGGGCTACAGTAGGAAGTTGTGCTCAAATTGGAAAGCATGTTCACTTGAGTGGTGGTGTAGGAATTGGTGGTGTACTTGAACCATTGCAAGCGAGTCCTGTTATCATCGAGGACGGCTGTTTTATTGGCAGTAGATGTATTGTTGTTGAAGGGGTTATTGTTGAAAAAGAAGCTGTTTTAGGTGCTAATGTCGTATTAACTCAATCGACTAAAATTATTGATGTGAGTGGCTCGGAACCTATTGAGTATAAAGGGCGTGTTCCTGCAAGAAGTGTAGTTATTCCTGGAACATACGCTAAAAAGTTTCCTGCAGGTGAATACCATGTAAACTGTGCTTTGATAATTGGTACGCGTAAGCCTAGTACAGATTTGAAAACTAGTTTGAATGACGCATTAAGAGACTTTAATGTGAGTGTTTAAACGTTCTCATATAATTGTTGTTTCAGTCATAGATAGTGGCAAGGTATAAGAGTATTTCAATGTTAAATCATAGTTTATAAAGAAGTAGTAATTTTTTGTATATTATTGATGAAAGTTTGAAATGCTTTTATGCCTTTAATTATCAATTTTAAACCATTAATTTATTGAAAAAACATTTAAACTTAGCTGGATTTGTAATTGCATTGTGCGGGGCAATATTGTTTTCTACTAAAGCAATTTTTGTTAAGCTTGCCTTTCATTCAACGCATACGGATGCTGTAACCTTGCTAAGTTTACGCATGTTATTTTCCTTACCTTTCTATGTTTGTATTGCTTTTTTCGTTTCTCGACGGGAAGGTGTTGTCTCAATTTCACCCAAACAATGGTTTTTGATTGCTTTAATGGGAATATTTGGCTATTATGTAAGTAGCTTATTCGATTTTATTGGTCTTCAGTATGTTTCTGCAGGATTAGAGCGTTTAATCTTGTTTTTATATCCTACTTTCTCTGTTCTATTGAATTCATTCATGTTCAAAGCAAAGATTAATAAAATACAATTCATTGCACTTTTATTAACTTACTTAGGAATTGGGTTAGCTTACTATGGAGAATTTAGAGTTGATACAAGTAATCCTAATTTTTTCTTTGGCTCATTGATGGTTTTTCTATGTAGCATAACTTATTCATTTTATTTAGTAGGCACGGGCAGATTGGTAAACAAAGTAGGTGCTACTAGATATACTGCTTATGCAATGTTGTTTGCAACCTTTGGAATATTCCTTCATTTTATTATTACAAAGTCAATTACTCAATTTGTATTTACTCCGATGCTCATTAGCTATGGTGCCGTATTAGCTGTTGTTGCAACCGTTATCCCTTCTTTCATGATATCAAATGCCATGAAAAAGATTGGGAGTAATAATGTATCAATCATTACGAGTATTGGACCAGTGAGTACCATTATTCAGGCGCATTACATTTTAGGAGAAAAGATATTTACGGAACAAATTATAGGAACAATTCTAGTGGTAATTGGGGTTTTATTAATTGGTTGGAGACAAACTGCTAATAATAATTAACGGGATAGAAAGGAAACGAAAATGATTAATCATGATGGGAAACAATACACCTCAACCAAATGGCGATATATTAATTCAAATTGTTACTATGGAGATGCCTTATGGGAAGTATAAAGGTACTTTGATTTATAGACTACCTATGTTTTATCTAGAATGGCACAAAAGATCAGGGTTTCCAAAAGGAAAAATGGGTATACTTCTCGAAACTATTTATGAGATAAAACTAAATGGATTAGAAGATTTACTTAAACCTTTAATAAAGAAGTAGCACATTTTTTTGATAAAGCGTAAGAATTAGAAAGTCAAGTTTTTTGAAATTGGAAGTGGTTATTACAACAATTAGGTAAGCATTCTCAAAGAAAGGTTACCTGTAGCATACTTTTAGTAGCCTTTCTTTTCGGAAAGGGTACCTGTAGCATACTTTTAATAGCCCTTCTTTAAGTAACAACAGTATGAAAAATGTTGTTTATTCACTCTTTTAAACGCTTTTTGGTTTTATTATTCTCAATATTGTGTAACCTACGATCATCGATAAGGTTGAAGCAATTAATATCGCAATTTTTCCTGTGTTAATAGCAGCATTACTTTCAAAGGCTAGTGTAGTAACAAAAATACTCATAGTAAAACCAATACCACACAATACTGAGGCTCCAAACAATTGTAATCGACTAACTGCATTTGGTAAAGAAGCCCATTTTAATTGCGTCATCAAGAAGACTACTAAACAAATGCCCATTGGCTTGCCTAAAAATAAGCCGGCAATAATTCCCCAACTTAGACTATTGTTAATATAGGAAAGGCAATTTTGAGGAAGCTCGATTGCCGTATTTGCAAGTACGAATAATGGTAGAATGATAAAATAAACAGGAATTCGAAGTCGATGTTCATATTTTTGGAGTTGATTAGTGGGTACGCAAAAAGCCAATATTACACCCGAAACAGTTGCATGTATTCCAGAATGAAACGTAGAATACCATAGTAAAATTCCCAATATGATTTGTAAAATGCTAAATTTTCGTAGTATTTTGTTCAATAAAAGAATTAAAAGAACGATTAGCGTGGATAAAATTAGATATTTAAAATGGATAACCACACCATAAAATAAGGCGATAATTATGATAGCTCCCAAATCATCAATAATTGCAAGTGCTGTTACAAACACTTTTAATGATAATGGAACTTTGTTGCCAAGTAAAGAGGCAACGCCCAACGTAAAAGCAATGTCTGTGGCCATAGGAATACCCCATCCTGATTGGAAATTTGTTTGATAGTTTAAAATGTAAAAAATAATTGCAGGGGCAATCATTCCTCCGATTGCAGCAGAAATTGGTAAAACGGCATTTTTAAGTGAAGCTAATTCTCCCACTATTAACTCTCTTTTAATTTCCATTCCTGCTAAAAAGAAGAAGAAGGTCATCAATAAGTCATTGATAAATAATAGTGGAGTATTGGGAAATGAAAGAAGACCAAATGTATTAGTTGTATCAGCAGAATTTAAAAAATTAAATTCCAATAATTGCAGATAAATGGTTTTAGTTGATACTATATTAGAAATTAATAGTGAAATAATAGTACATGACAACAAGATGATGCCAATTGAGCGGCTGTCGTAAATAAATTGTTTGAGCGGATTAACAAATCGATGATGAAAATATTTTATGACTACCTGCATTCGCTAAAGATAATAATTTTTAATATTCAAGTAAATGGTACTCGATAATATTTTTTTCCTTTACGAGAGGTGGCAAATTATTAGGTAATCGCTAAATAAGAAAAAATGGCTAAAGTATTCAATTTTTGAAGGGCTGTATTATAGTTCAAGCTGATTTTTATCCTATTGACCGATTTGTGGTTAATTTTACTCAATTTTAGCATTTGAAAAGAAAACATTACATGAAATTTGTAAATAGATATGCAGTTAAATTTGTTGTTATGAAAAGTTCTCAATTAATAAGTACTAGTCAGTTTATAATTAGCACACTTTGCTTCGTTGTAATTGCAACAACTATATCAGCGCAACGTTCAGGACATGGAGGAAGTGGCTTTGGCGGAATCCGAGGCGGAGGTGCGATTAGTAGTGGAAATTCTACTTTTAGTGGTAATTATCATTCTCCCACACCGGCATCAGTGCCTTCATTTAATAGGGCTCCAATTGCTAGTTCTCCTCAAGTGAGCAGGCCTACTTCTCATGGAAATGGGGGAAGTTTTCCAGGAAGGAACTATCAAGGAAATGTTAGTTCAAATATGTATAATAGAGGGGGGATTCCTGCTGATCCAGGAAAGTCCTTTGTAGGTGTAAATCAGGGTAATGGTTCAAGAGGAGGTTATCGTGGCCATAATTATGAATATGGACGCGGTGGGTATGGAGGCGGACGTGGGTATTTTAGTCCATATAATGTTTATCCGTATTATCCTTCACTAGGAATTCGTTTGGGATTCCTTCCTTTTGGTTATTATAGTTTCTATTATGGTGATTATCCATATTATTATTACAACAGTGTGTTTTATAGAAGGACAGAGGATAATAATTACGAAGTGGTAACGCCACCCTTAGGAGCACATGTGCCAACAATACCTAACAATTCTAAAACTGTTATTATTGACGGTAATAAGTATTATGAAAGTTCGGGTACTTATTATCAGGAAGAATTAGATGCAAATAATCATGTGCAATATATTGTAGTAGGTATTGATGGAGTTTTAAATCAACCACAATCACAAATTTATAGGGAACCTCAAGTTGGTGACATTGTTTATCAATTACCAAATGGATGTTCCACAATATTTTTAAATGGTCAAAAATACTATGAAGCTCCAAATAATCTTTATTATCAAGAAGTTCAAGATGGAAACAGGATTGCCTATAAGATTGTAGGTAAATAGAATGAGATAGGTTTTGATTGTTGTTTAAAATGGAGGCTACATTTTTTGAGTAGCCTCTTTTTTTAAAAAGTAATTTTGCCAAATAAATGTTATTTCGAATGAATATTTTGCATTGGACATAATAGCCTGCAAATCGTAAAAATCAATGATAGTATATGTTTTATTATTTTTTATAGTTTTTAGACATCATTTAATTAACAAATAGTTGTCTTGTGCATTGTGAATTCTCTCTCTATATTTGTGTAACAATTGAAAGGAAATAAATAAACTTTCAAGAGAAATAAAAAATTAGCTACTTAGTAGCCTATAATATAATTTGAACTTTTTTTCATATGGCAAGCAATCGTTAGAGGTCGTCCTGTTTCTACAGGAAGACCCTTTTTTTTGTCCCTAATTCATATTATGAGCTAAAACTATTTCAATTTCTACTTTTGTTAAGATATTTACACTATATACATGTAACACAGAACGTATACTTTAGTACAAAATACTAATTATCCCTTAGTCATCAAATCTTATTAAGTCCTTAGGTACTAACTTCAATTTTGGTAGTAACTCTTGTTTAAGTTGAATCTTAACGATTTGTCCCATTGTTTTTGCACGTAAATAAGCCTTTTGATTAAAATGTTCTGAAAGTTCTTTAGCAAGTCTTGCAGTTTTCTCGGGAGATGAAATATCATCATGACACATAAGGTCTATCAATTCTTTCATTCTATTTAATACAGAAGCCATTCTAAATACAACTTTCGTACGCTCCTCTGCTTGGTATTGTTCAATCGATTCTCTATTCAATTGTTTGCCCACTAATTCTACCATAGGATAGTTGTCTGTAAAGAATTGTGGTAGATAAAGGTTCTTCCGACCTTCATAACATTGTTGGTCAAAATCAATAGCTCTTATATTATATTGTATGTTTTCAATATCGGGAGTAATGTCAACTACATAATTATAACTGCGCATGTCGCCTAATAATCTCATAAAACAGCGTTCATTAAATTTTACGAACTCTTTTGCAAAGCGAACTTGATTTGTATCGGGATGATTCATATAATGTTTTATAAATTCATCACCCGGTATGCCAGGAATGTGTTCTTCTATAAGTGTTTGTCCTGTAATGAAATATGTAATCCTATTAGGCGAAAGCAGGTGTTCTAATTCAAGGCCATATACTCTACTTGCGTCAGCACGTTTTATATAATAGTGATCATAATTTGCATTATGTTTATTGATAATCCTAATTCTAAAAGGTTGACTATTACCAAAAGCACAAAAGTCGATTCGTTCTACATCTAATTGATTTACAAAACTAAAGTCACCATCAATTTTTAGTACAGCATACACTCTTAATAAACCATCTCGAAGATATTCCCATTCCCTCATGTCATAAGAAACTGTTTCCCAATATGCATCCTTACCATGCTTATCTTTTAACGGTATTGTATAAGTAAAGCGTAGTAATTCTTCGTAGTGAACAGGTAAAGGAACCTCTCTTCCATATTTTACAAGATATTTATGTAAATCTGCATTAATGGGGTAAATAGGTTTCTTTTTGCTAGGCTTATTTACATTATTATCGTCAAGAGTCTCTTTAATCATTTCTTTTGCTTTTAAAATATTCATTTATAATACAATTAATTAAAAAATAAGGGTTGCTTTTTTAATTAATTGGTATTCTTTTAAAAAAAATAATTGCCAAAACTATAAGAAATAAGGCATTGTTTATAATAAATCATAAAATGCTATGTTTATTTCCCTCGTTCCCCTTTATTTTGACTACTTTTATTTTTTTTATTGGAAAATTTCATTTAAATATAAATATCATGCTTAAACTTTTAGTTATTGGTCATCTTGGAAAAGACGCCACTGTAAACAATGTTAATGGTAAGAATGTAATTAATTTCACTGTAGCTCATTCAGAAAAATTTAAAGATGCACAGGGAGCACAAGTTGATAAAACAATTTGGGTAGAGTGCTCCTATTGGACTGAGAGAACAGCTATTGCGCCTTATCTTAAAAAGGGAACTCAGGTTTATGCGGAGGGCATTCCTGACATTCGTAATTATACAACTCAAGATGGACGAACAGGTTCAAGTTTGATTTTGCGAGTATCTTCTGTTCAATTATTAGGATCGAAAGAGGGTGGTGTCGATGCGCAGCAGTCTGCAGGTGGCTATAGTGCAACTTCACATCCTCAGACTGCTTCGGCAGTTAATCAGCAAACAGTATCATCACCTGCATCTGCACCTGTTGTAGAAGGAGCAATTGCTGATGATTTGCCATTTTAATTATTGTTGAATTGTATTAAAAAGCCATAGCGTATTTACTATGGCTTTTTTGTTTTATTGATATGGTCGTTCTTTAATAATAGTTATGATTATTTATAGATAATTGAGTAAATTATAAGTTCTTTGATAATTAATTATTGCAAGTTGATATTATTTTAATTTCAATTGTTAAGTATTTATAAAATAGACATACGAAAACAATTGCGTAAATATTTATTGAAATTAAAAGCGATTAACTATTTCATTCGTTTCTTGTCTCATGAAAATTCAATATGTTTGTTTTATGATAGATAGTATAGCGTATGCTCGTGCAGGTTTAGTGGGCAATCCTTCTGATGGTTATAATGGTAAAACAATTAGTTTGATTGTGAAGAATTTCGCTGCAAAAATACTTATCTACCAGTCTCCGACATTACATATTGAACCTCAAGAGTCGGACTCTAATCATTTCAAAAATATTTACGATTTAAAAGAAATAGTTACACTAACTGGTTATAATGGCGGTATTCCAATAATAAAAGCGGCTATTAAAAAATTTTGTGATTATTGTGATGAAAATGGAATTCGATTAGCTAGTAAAAACTTTACGTTAAAATATAATTCTAATATTCCTCGTCAAGTTGGTTTAGCAGGGTCAAGTGCAATTATTATAGCTACCTTAAGAGGATTAATGCAATTTTATGATGTTGAAATTCCAATAGAAAGATTGCCAACAATTGCGTTAGAGGCAGAAGTAAAGGAACTAAGTATCAATGCGGGGTTGCAGGATAGGGTAATTCAAGCCTATGAAGGTTGTGTATACATGGATTTTGAAAAGGAATTTTTAGATAAAAATGGGTATGGGAAATATGAAAGACTCCCTCTCAATAAACTTCCTCAATTTTATATTGCATACAAAACAAACCTTAGTAAAGTATCGGGTAAGGTGTTGAATGACATTAAAACAAAGTATGTACAAGGTGATACTAATGTAATAAATACGTTGAATGATATTGCAGCTTTGGCAGAAACGGGTAAAGAAGCTATTGAAAACGGTGATTTTGATTTGTTAGGGGAATTAATCAATGAAAATTTTAATAACCGACGCAAAATCATGGCTATTACTGATAGTAACAATGAATTAGTTGAAACTGCTCGTTCTTGTGGGGCTTCTGCTTCTTTTACAGGTTCAGGAGGAGCTATTATTGGTATTTATAAAGATAATGAGATGTTACAGAAATTGGTTTATTCACTTCGAAATATTCAAGCAAGGGTAATTAAGCCCTATATTATATAGATTATTATGGTTAGAAAAGCAGTTATCCCCGCAGCGGGTTTAGGTACAAGATTTCTCCCGGCTACAAAGGCTTCACCCAAAGAGATGTTGCCAATCATTGATACGCCCACCATTCAATACGTTGTTCAAGAAGCTGTTGATTCGGGTATTGAAGATATATTGATTATTTCGGGTAGAGGTAAGAGGGCAATTGAAGATCATTTTGATAGAAACTATGAGCTCGAAGAACGTATTAAAGGAAAGGAAGATGATGTAATGTATGATGAGATAAGGAATTTGACAAATCTTGCAAATATTCATTTTATCCGTCAAAAGGATATTAATGGATTGGGTGATGCCATTTATTATGCTCGTCAACATACTGGTAATGAACCTTTTGCTGTTTTATTAGGCGATACGATTATTGATTCAGTTATTCCTGTTACTCAACAGTTAATTGATATCTACGAACAATATGAAAGTTCTGTTATTGCTGTTGAAACTGTTCCTAGAGATAAGGTCTCTCGCTATGGAATTGTTGGTGGAGATGAATTATCTGAAAAGTTGATGCGTCTGAATCAATTGATAGAAAAGCCAACTATCGTAGATGCCCCTTCTAATTTGGCTATTGCTGGTAGGTATATTCTTACACCAGGAATTTATAAGGCATTAGAAAAAACACCAAAAGGAAAAGGTAATGAACTTCAATTGACTGATGCAATGATTGAATTGCTAAAAAGAGAATCAATTTACTCGCAAACTTTTGAAGGAAAAAGATATGATATTGGTAATAAATTAGATTTTATAAAAACAACTATTGAGTATGCACTTAAAAGAAAAGAGTTCTCCTCAAAAGTATTGGCATTTATGAAAGAAATTATTGCACAACACGAAGGATAAGTTGGAAAATAAAGTTGAATTAAAATAAATTTGGTCAGAATAAAATCAATTCCCATATTTGCAACTCAATGAAACAGATTTCTAAAAATACTAATTGGTGGTGGCACACAAACCTTGAGAGGGGCTTGTAATGGCATTGCCAATACATTTTCATATAATTGAAAAGAGCCTCGACATATAGTCGGGGTTTTTTTTTGGGTAAAAGTCTCAAACAACATAAAATTACAAGTTTCTAGTTACAAGTTGCAATTACATGAAACCTGAAACTTGAATCCTGAGACAAATAACTGGTAACATTAAATTAGATTATGAATAAAATTAAAATTACAACAACTATCAAAAAAATGCTTGCAGATGTTTATACACCTGTAGGGATTTATTTAAGAGTACGGGACAGATTTAGAGATACTATTTTATTGGAAAGCACTGATAATCATGTGGCTGAAAATAGCTATAGTTTTATTGGAATTCATGCAATAGCTGGTATCGAAATTACTGATACGGGTAGCATTGAATTTAAACTGCCCGCTCAAGAACCTGAAAGAATTGCAATTACTAACACAAAAGCCGTTCCTGATGAAGTATGGGCTTTTATGAATCGGTTTCATATTACTAATCAGGAAGATAAGGCAGGTAATAGTCGGGATGAAGCTGCTGCAAAGTTTGCACAAGGACTCTTTGGTTACACAACTTATGATGCTGTACAATTCTTCGATTCTGTTTCTTTCTCTACACACGATACGCCTAAACCTGTAATTCCATTAATGCGCTATCGTTTGTATCAATATGTGATTGCTATTAATCATTTTAAGGATGAATTGTATTTGTGTGAAAATGTAATTGATGGTTTACCAAGTGAGGCACAAGTAGTTGAAAGCTTGATTAAGAGTAAAGATGTGCCTACTTACCCATTTGCCATTAAGGGTGAAGAAACTTCAAATATTACAGACGAAGCTTATGTAGAAATGGTAAAGAAAGGCATTCAAAGTTGTTTTAGGGGAGATGTCTTTCAAATTGTTTTAAGCCGTCGTTTCCAACAAGGCTTCACAGGTGATGAATTGAATGTTTATCGTGCCCTAAGGAATATCAATCCGTCTCCTTATCTGTTTTATTTTGATTATGGAGATTATAAATTAATGGGTTCTTCTCCCGAAAGTCAACTGATAATCAACAAGGGGATTGCTGTTGTTCATCCTATTGCAGGAACTGTTAAGCGTACAGGCAATGATAAATTAGATGCTGAGGCCACCGACAAATTATTGATTGACCCTAAAGAAAATTCAGAACATGTGATGTTAGTAGACCTTGCCCGTAATGATTTAAGTAGAGTTTGTGATAATGTTTTTGTGAAAAGTTACAGAGAAGTGCAATATTATAGTCATGTAATTCACTTAGTAAGTGAAGTAAATGCTACTGTCCGACCAAATAGTAATCCTTTTGAATTATTGGCAAAAACATTTCCTGCGGGTACTTTGAGTGGGGCACCGAAGATTAAGGCCATGCAGTTAATTGATAAATACGAAACTACTTCACGTAGTTTTTATGGTGGTGGCATCGGATTTATGGGATTTGATGGTACTTGTAATCATGCAATAATGATTCGTACTATATTAAGTAAAAATAATACGTTATTCTATCAAGCAGGTGGTGGGATTGTTGCCGCAAGTCATCCTGAAGGCGAATTTCAAGAAGTTAGAAATAAATTAAATGCCCTGAAAAAGGCTATTGAAGCGGCAAAAGAAATATGATAAAGGTTTGAGGTATAAGGTATAGGGTTGAAAATTTCTAAATAAGGGTTTTTAAAATTTTGTAATTTTTAAATTACGGTGGAAAAGAAAGATAAAAAGCTTGGTAATCGACCTTAAACCCTATACCTTAAGCCCTTAACCTGCATTAAGATTAATCAACTATTATAAAATTAAGAGATGGAAAATATAAAAGCTTCAGTTCAAGGTGGTTTTGATGGTTTAAAGATATTGGTTTTTGACAACTACGATTCTTTTACCTATAACTTGGTTCATTTAGTAGAAAAAATTACACATATAAAGGTAGATGTATATCGTAATGATGAAATTCCTTTGGAAGATATAAATAGATATAACAAGATTATTCTCTCTCCAGGTCCTGGAATACCTGAAGAGGCAGGGTTATTGTTGCCTTTGATTAAACAATATGCTCCGACAAAGTCTATTTTGGGGGTATGTCTTGGGCATCAGGCAATTGGTCAGGCTTTTGGTGGAAATTTGACAAATCTGACTTCTGTTTATCATGGAATTGCAACGCCCGTAAAGGTGAGTAGTGAGTTGTTAGAAGTGAGTAGAGGTAATTCTTTACCACTCACCACTCACCACTCACCACTCACCACTCGACACTCACTTTTTGCTGGGTTAGGAGAGGAGTTTATTGTAGGTCGTTATCATAGTTGGGTGGTTAGTGATGAAGGGTTTCCTGATAGTTTGGAAGTTACTGCCCGTGAAGAACACAATTTTATCATGGCTTTACAACATAAAACATTCGATGTGCAAGGTGTTCAGTTTCATCCTGAAAGTGTGTTAACTCCTTGTGGAGAAACGATTATGAGAAATTGGCTCACTCAGAGTTATGAAAGATGAGTCGAAAGGCATAATTTTTATTTTTTAATCATTAATTAAAATTTCCCCCTTTAGGGGATAGGGGTATGAAAAAGATTTTACAATTTCTATTCGAGCATAAAACGCTCTCTTATCAACAGGCAAAGGAAGTGTTAATTGGCATTGGTAGTGGAACATATAACGAACATGAGATTACTTCATTCGTTACTGTTTATTTAATGCGAAGTATAACTATCAATGAGTTGCAAGGTTTTCGTGATGCCTTACTCGAATTGTCTGTAAAGGTGGATTTGGGTAATCATAAGTTAATGGATATTGTAGGTACAGGAGGGGATGGTAAAAATTCCTTCAACATTTCTACACTTAGTTGTTTTATTGTAGCAGGTGCAGGACAAAAAGTTGCAAAACATGGTAATTATGGGGCATCATCTATCAGTGGTGCTAGTAATGTGATGGAACAATTGGGTTATTGTTTCAAAAATGATAACGACAAATTAAAGAAAGAAGTAGAACAGGCAGGGATTTGTTTTCTTCATGCTCCTCTATTTCATCCAGCTTTGAAAGCAGTCGGACAAATTAGGAGGAATTTGGGTGTGCGAACTTTCTTTAATATGTTAGGGCCGATGGTTAATCCTGCATCACCAACCTATCAATTAGTGGGTGTTTATAATTTAGAAATGGCTCGGATATATAATTATCTCTTACAACAGACAGAGAGGTCGTTTACTATCATTCATAGTCTTGATGGATATGATGAAATATCGCTTACAAATGATACAAAAGTTATTACAAACAAAGGAGAGAGTATTAAATCTCCCATTCAATTAGGCAAGAGAGTTGTTGCACCTCAAGATATTTATGGTGGAAATACAGTAGAAGAGTCCGCACAATTGTTCCATTCTATTATTAGTGGAGAGGGAACTGAGGCACAAAATGCAGTGGTTTTGGCAAATTCTGCAATGGCTTTGTATTGTACAGGTAACTATGCTAGTTATGAGGAAGCATTTCAGACGGCTGTAAAAAGTTTAGAAAGTAAGGCAGCTTTAAATGCATTAGAAAAGCTAATTGCTTTGCAATAGACTTTTTGTGATTGATTAAAAAGTTCTTTCAATTAGGTAAACACTATTTTTCTTGTTGTAATGAAAATTATTTTCATTGCAAAAGGAATAGTTTTTATCATAATAGAACAAATTTATTTTGTAGTGGAAATGATTTCTGTCACAAAGGAAATGGTTTCTATCACAAAGGAAATAATTTCTGTTACAAAGGAAATGGTTTCTGTCACAAAGGGAATAATTTCTGTTACAAAGGAAATGATTTCTGTTCTGATGAAAATGTGTTTTGTTCTGATGAAAATGAGTTCTGTCACAATAGAAAACTGTTTTATAATCAAAAATTGGTGACTTATTTTTGATCATATTCCTTAATTGAAATACTGAAATATCTTTATTGCAAGAAGTATATTAAATAATAATTAATTAGAAATGAATATTTTAGAGAAGATAGTTGCATATAAAAAATTAGAAGTTGAAGAAGCAAAAGCATTGAGAAGTGTTGCTGAATTAAAAGCAATGCCTTTATTTTCAATACCCTGTTTGTCTTTAACTGCCTTCTTATTAGATGAATCCAAAACGGGCATCATTGCTGAGTATAAACGTCAGTCTCCTTCAAAAGGAGTTATTAACAATACGTCAACAGTAAAAGAGGTTACAAATGCTTATGCACAAAATGGGGCATCAGGTATCTCTATATTAACAGATAATCATTTCTTTGGGGGTAGTTTAGTCGATTTATTGGATGCAAGAGAAGCGACTCTTAATAAAGTTCCTTTGTTAAGAAAGGACTTTATGATCGATGAATACCAAATTTTTGAGGCAAAGGCTTATGGGGCATCGGTTATTTTGTTGATAGCTGCTTGTTTATCACCCGAAAAAGTGAAAGAATTGGCTATTTTAGCAAAAAGTATTGGTCTAGAAGTGTTATTAGAGATACATAATGAGGATGAATTGATACACATTTGTGACGAAGTGGATTTAGTAGGGGTAAATAACCGAAATTTGAAAGATTTTGTGGTAAATGTAGAGGCATCAGCACAATTAATTCAAAAAATGCCTAAAAATAAGGTAGCTGTTGCAGAAAGTGGTATCAATAATACGGATACAATAGTATTTTTACGCAAAGCAGGTTTCAAAGGATTCCTAATTGGGGAACACTTTATGAAACAATCCGACCCAACGATTGCTTTTGCTAATTTTGTAAATGAATTGAACACAAAAGGACGCTAAATCAAACGCACATGAGAATAAAAGTTTGTGGGATGACTGATGTTGACCAAGTGAAACAACTTGATGAGATGGGGGTAGAGTTTTGTGGCTTTATATTCTATCCTAAAAGCCCACGCTTTGTTTTCAAGTACATGCCCGCCATTAATATAAAAAAGATTAAGGGAAACATTAATAAAGTAGGAGTTTTTGTTAATGCACCTAGCGAAGAAATATTACAGACCGTAGATAGTTGCGGATTATATCTTGTACAATTACATGGTGACGAGAGTCCTAAAGCCTGCGAAAAAATATCAGATTATATTTCAGTCATCAAGGCTTTTAGATTGGCAGAAGATGATAATATCCTTTGGAAAATAAAGGATTACAAGGAAGTGGTAGATATGTTTTTATTTGATACTGAAGGAGTAGGTTATGGAGGCACAGGGAAAAAGTTTAATTGGGATGCCTTGTTAGGATTAGATATAGACAAGCCTTTTTTTCTGAGTGGAGGTATTCAACCCGACGATATCCCTGCATTAAGGACATTTAGTATGGACCCTGTCGCAAAGGATTTGTTCTCAATTGATGTTAATAGTCGTTTTGAAATTTCTCCAGGTGTAAAGGATATGGAAAAGGTAGGGAAGTTTGTAAAGGAGTTAAAGGGATAAAAAAAGTAACAGGTTGCTAGTTTCAAGTTACAAATACTTACGACTTTTAACTTGAAACTATTGACTTGATACTTGTATTTGAAAGAAAAGAATGAAGCAAATTGTAGTAATATTATTTTTGTTATTCACTTTGAAGTTAACCACTTCAGGACAGTCACGTGTCCTGAAAGGAACATTAACTGCACAGCCAAATACAAGTACCACAATACTTCCCAATATCGTTGTTTCTAAAACCCTTGAACTTCAGAAACAAGATTCAGCATTGTTTAATCCTAGATATGTACCCCCACTTCTCATAGATAGTTCTAATATGGGTACAATTTCAAGTACTAATGCTGATTTTAATCGTCAAAATAATGAACAAAACCAGCAATTAAGTATTGATGCAAATAAAGGAGGCTCTTCATTAACACCTACTTTGAGTTTTGGAAGAAATAGACAAACAAATCAAACTACTGAGACTGTTTATAAATATAAAACACCTGATGCCAAACCAATTATTGATAATGTTGAAGTCGAAAATCCAAATACTCCTTCTCCTAGTTTTCATTATAATCCAAAAGGAACTGCCAATAAGAAAGTAACATTAAAGCAAAATAATACAGGAACTAGTGGAGGGCTTGTTACCGATCCTACAGATTTGGCTGCTAGTAATAACTATGGCAATACTACAACTGTAAGCAAATGGCATCCTAAAAAGTCAAATGCTACTACATCATGGAAGAAATCAACTACACAAGCCGGAGGGAATGTAGGTGTAAATAGTACTGTTAATCCTCAAATCAAAAAGCAAGTGCTGCAATATAAAATTGCAGAAAATAACAATACACAATCAAAAGGAATTCCTAACAACAATTCGTTGACCCCTACAATAAGGACAAATAATCAACCTTCTCAAATTGAGAATAATAACAAATTGTCAACTCCGAACGTTAATACAAGTAATACTTCTAATCAAGCTCAAGAACAACAAAATGTTTCGAGTGTAAGACCAGAATATAAAATAAATCTTGGTGCTGATGGGAAATTTACTGTATCATTTTTTAATAATGGAGGGAGTATAGTTTTAACTCAGTTTGGAAGAATCGCAGGTGTTACAATGCCTACAACAGGGGGAAATGTCACACCTCAATATAACTATCGTGGATTGTTAGAGAGTGTGGGAAATTTGCCCATTCAGTATACTTATGAGGGTAGGGTGCAATCTGTTGGAAGTACAAGTTTAGGATATAATTATAATGGTAATATACAATCGATTGGTAACACACAACTAGTTTATAATTACAACGGCACTATTGATAAAATAGGAAATACGAATGTAAATTACGATGCAAATGGAAATGTAAGTGGCACAAGTGGTGCAAATCCTGTAATTGCAATGAAACAGTAAGGGTTACTAATTGATAAAAGTAATTATTAATTGATATTGTTAGTTATTAGAATAAGATGTTAATGAATAGATATATGAGTGAATTGACAGAAGTAGAGCAAGTAGTAGGATATCAAAATCCGAATGAACATGGTTATTATGGAAGTTTTGGGGGGGCCTATATACCCGAAATGTTGCAAAGAAATGTTGCAGAACTTAAGGAGAGTTACCTTAAAATAATGGAAGAGGAGTCGTTTCAACAAGAGTTTCAGATGTTGTTAAAAGATTATGTAGGTCGTCCAACACCTTTATTCTATGCAGAACGGTTAAGTGAAGAATTAGGTTCCAATATCTATCTAAAAAGAGAAGACCTGTGTCACACAGGGGCTCATAAGATAAACAATACAATCGGGCAAATTTTATTGGCGAGAAGACTTGGTAAAACAAGAATCATTGCCGAAACAGGTGCGGGTCAACATGGAGTGGCTACTGCTACAGTTTGTGCTTTAAAAGGTATGGAATGTATCGTATACATGGGCGAAAAGGACATTGAAAGGCAAGCTCCAAATGTAGCCCGGATGCAATTGTTAGGAGCAACCGTAATTCCCGCATTGAGTGGAAGCAAAACCCTTAAAGATGCTACGAATGAAGCAATAAGGGATTGGATTAATAATCCAGTAGATACACATTATATAATTGGGAGTGTGGTAGGACCGCATCCTTATCCTGATATGGTCGCTCGTTTTCAAAGTGTAATCAGTCAGGAAATTAGGGCACAGCTTTTAGAAAAGACAGGAAGTGAATTACCTACTCATGTGGTGGCTTGTGTTGGAGGAGGTAGTAATGCAGCAGGTGCTTTCTACCATTATTTAAATGAATTAAGTGTTCAGTTAGTGGCAGTTGAGGCAGCAGGACATGGAGTTAATTCGGGCATGAGTGCTGCCACAACTCAATTGGGAAAATCAGGGGTATTACATGGAAGTAAAAGTTTGGTAATGCAAACAGAAGATGGACAGGTTATTGAGCCACATAGTATTTCCGCAGGTTTGGATTATCCAGGAATTGGACCTTTACATGCACATCTTTTCAAGAGTGGAAGGGGCTTGTTTTTGAGTGCTACAGATGATGAGGCATTGGAATCGGTATTTCATTTGTCCAAAATAGAAGGTATTATCCCTGCATTAGAATCGGCACATGCTTTTGCTGCATTAAAGACTTTGGGTTTAACTAAAAAAGATGTAGTAGTGGTCTGTTTAAGTGGGAGAGGGGATAAGGATTTGGCAACCTATATGAAGGCAATGAAATAATTATAGTTATTAGTGGTTAGTTGTTAGTTATAAGTTATAAGTGGTAATACCATTTTAAAACCTAACCCCTAACCCCTAATAACTAACAACTAACAACTAATAATTAAGATGAGTAAACTACAAGAGGTTTTTAAGAATAAATCGGGTAATGTATTAAATGTTTATTGTACGGCGGGGTATCCTCATTTGGAAAGTACCCTACAAATAATCGATACATTACAAAAAAATGGTGCAGATATTATTGAGTTAGGTATGCCTTATAGCGATCCCTTAGCTGATGGTCCTGTAATTCAACAAAGTAGTTTAGTTGCTTTGGAAAATGGGATGACTATTGCAACACTTTTTAGTCAATTAAAAAACCTTCCTTCCTCTACAGGGGATAAGGAAGCCGCTATTATATTAATGGGATACATGAATCCTGTTCTACAATATGGTTTTGAAAAGTTTTGTAAGGATGCAGCAGAAGTGGGTGTTTCTGGTTTGATATTGCCCGATTTACCCGAATATGAATATGAAACAGAATATGGTGCAATCATCAAGAAATGTGGATTAGACTTTATTTTCTTGGTAACACCCGAAACAAGTGAAGAACGTGTAAGAAGACTCGATTTATTGAGCAGTGGTTTCTTATATGCAGTTTCATCTTCTTCAACGACAGGAAATGAAAAAGATTTTAATGCAGTAGAAAAATATTTGGAAAGATTAAAATCTTTAAATCTAAAGAATCCTATTTTAGTTGGTTTTGGTATTAAGGATAAGGAAACATTTAATACGGCTTGTAAATATGCAAATGGTGCAATTATAGGAACTGCTTATATCAAAGCTTTAGAAGGGGCCGCAAATGTAGAACAGGCAACAAAGAAATTTTTAGCGGGAATATTAAAGTAGGAATAACAGCACATTCTAAAAAAAATAACTGCTAAATGATAATAATTTAAGTACGAATGAGGAATAGCAACGCAGAAAAAGGCAATAAGGTAGTAATCATTAAATACAATGCAGGTAATATTCAGAGTGTATTATATGCATTGGAACGAATCGGAATAGCTGCAAATGTTACTGATAATCATGAAGAGATAAAAGCTGCCGATAAGGTCATTTTTCCTGGTGTTGGTGAAGCAAGTAGTGCTATGAATAGTCTGAAAGAGAATAACCTACATTTACTCATCAAGGAATTAAAACAACCTGTTTTAGGGATTTGTGTAGGGATGCAATTGCTTTGTGATTTTTCCGAAGAAAATAATACAGCCTGTTTAGGTATTATTAATCAATCTGTAAAGTTATTTAAGCCTATCAATAAAGTAAGTGAGAAGGTACCTCAAATTGGATGGAATACCTTATATAACCTAAAATCCCCATTATTGCATGGATTAGATGAAAACAGTTATTGTTATTTTGTACATAGTTACTATGTACCGATTAATGAATATACTATTGCAACAACCAATTATGTGCAACCTTACAGTGCAGCTTTTAATAAAGATAACTTTTATGGGGTTCAGTTTCATACAGAGAAATCGTCTTTGATAGGAGAGAGGATACTAAAGAATTTTATTGAATTGATTTAATTTTTAGAACTGAGAGATTTTACAAACCTTTCAGGTCTTTGTATAAATAATTATTAGATGGATGATAAAAAGAACGGAATATTCGAAATAATTCCTGCAATTGATTTGATTGATGGGAAATGTGTACGGCTTACTCAAGGAGATTATAGTCAGAAGACTATTTATAATGAGAATCCTATCGAAGTGGCGAAGGAATTTGAAACGGCAGGGTTTTCCCGTTTACATTTGGTTGATTTGGATGGTGCAAAAGCGGGTGCTGTAAAGAATTGGAAGGTATTAGAGGGTATTGCGTCTCAAACAAATCTTATTATTGATTTCGGGGGGGGGATTAAAACGAAGGAAGATGTAGATATTGTATTTGCATCAGGTGCTAAATTCGCTACAGTAGGTAGTATCGCTGTAAAAGACAAAGTAACTTTTGTTAGTTGGCTAACTTCTTATGGGGCAGATAAGTTTTTGTTAGGCGCTGATGTAAAAGAAGAAATGATTGCGATTGGAGGTTGGTTGGAAACAACTCATATAAATATCTACGACTTTATTGAAGATTATCTACAGTTAGGAGTTCAACAAATATTTTGTACAGATGTGAGCAAGGATGGTAAGCTAGAAGGACCTGCTACTGATTTATATAAAAAGATATTGGAAAAATCGACTGAATTAAAATTGATTGCTAGTGGTGGTGTTGCAATAATTGATGATGTTTATCAATTGAAGGAAGTAGGATGTAAGGGAGTAATCATCGGTAAGGCTATCTATGAGAATAGAATTTCATTAAAGGATTTAGCATCATTTAATCATTAATTATGAAGATTGGGATTTTAGGCGGTGGACAGTTAGGTAGAATGTTGTTACAAGCAGGTATTAATTATGTAGTGGATACCTATGTTTTGGAAAATGATGAGCATTGTCCTGCAGCTCATTTGTGTCATCATTTTATAAAAGGAAATATTCAAGACTTTGAAAGCGTTTATAATTTTGGTAAACATTTGGATGCAATTACTATTGAAATTGAATCGGTTAATGTAGATGCTTTAGAGAAACTTGAAAGTGAAGGAGTCAGGGTTTATCCATCTTCTGCGGCATTAAGGATAATTAAAAATAAGGTTACTCAAAAACAATTTTATCAGCAAAATCAAATTCCAACTTCCGAATTTGTAATAACTAATTCATTAGAAGAACTTAAAAATAAAATTAATTTTCTTCCGGCTGTTCATAAATTGGGTGAAGGAGGATACGATGGCAAAGGTGTTCAATTAATAAAGGACGAGCAGGATATAGAAAGTGGTTTTTCACAGACTTCTGTTTTAGAGAAAATGATATTAATCCAAAAAGAAATTGCTGTAATTGTTGCTGTGAATGAGAAAGGGGAGTTTGCTGTTTATCCCCCTGCCGAAATGGTATTTGATGCCCGGTATAATTTGCTCGACTATCAAATATCTCCTGCAATTATTTCTAAAGAAGTATTTTGGAAGATTGAAGCAATTGCTATTAAAGTAGTAAAAGAGTTGAAGAGTGCTGGAATTTTTGCTGTAGAACTATTTGTCGATAAAAAGAATGATATTTTAGTTAATGAAATTGCTCCGAGAGTTCATAATAGCGGACATCATTCGATTGAGGGTAATTATTCGAGTCAATTTGATATGTTATGGCGGATATTATTACAACTTCCTTTGGGTAATACAGCACCGATTCTTCCTTCAGCAATAGTCAATATTGTAGGAGAGGACGGGCATGTTGGTAAGGCGGTATATGAAGGGCTCGATGAAGTACTCAAAATGAATAATGCCTTTGTTCATCTTTATGGTAAGACGCATACTAAACCTGGACGAAAAATGGGGCATGTAACCATTCTTGCTAATGAATATTCCGAGCTATCACACAAGGCGCATAAGATTAAAAATGTATTGAAAGTTGTAAGCTATCAATAGATGTAAAGCTTGAAAAATGGCTTTTTTTATTTTAGATAACACAAATAAAAATTTAGGAGTAAGCCCCATTTAAAATCAAATGAAATGATTACTCCTAGAAATATCATAGTATTTTACCCTACATCCATTAAGCCAATTTCTGTTTCAATCCAATTACTTCTTCTTGTAAATTGGTGACCATTCCTGCCAATTGATTCACATCCCAACGTTGAATGGTATTTGCTTTTTGAAGGATATAAACAGCTTTCCAAATTTCAAGTACATCTTCTTGATTCACCATGTAGGGTTCAAATACTGGATTATCGCTGACAAGTGTAAGTTGATACTTTGTTGGTTTATCCTTGATGATTCGTTTATATACCACCCCTTCACTTTTAGAAAGAACGACATAGCTATTATTGTTTTTCAAATCATCTAAAGATTCTACTTTTTCACCCACAATAACACTTCCACTTGGTGTAGGAAGCATACTATCTCCTACAATTTCAAAGGCACGATATTGTCCAGGTGCAAGCATTGGAAGCGTGAAAGTATTCAATTCATCAATAAAGTCAGGGTCTGCATATCCTGCCAAATAGCCTGCTACCGCTTTGATTGGTACAAATGAAACGACAGCAATATTAGAACTGAGTTTCTGTTTTCTTCTACTCTCAATGTAACTACTTCCTTTCGACGCGTTTAAATCTTCTAATAGCAGTTCATCTAAACTCAGGTTGAACTGACTACAAATTAATTCTAAAACCTCAAGTTTAGGTTCAGCCCTTTCTTCTTCGTAAGCACCAATCAAGGAGCGTTTAATGTTTAATTTAATCGCAAATTCTTCTTGTGTCCAACCCTTTAATTTGCGTAAGTACCGTAAATTCTTTCCTGCATAACTCATGATAGAATGATTTAATTGAGTGCAAAATACTAAAAATATTAGTTAGTTGTGCTAAAGGAGTATATTTTATTTAAAAATCTGTATTATTTATTCATAATATTAAAATATTAGAGATTTGTTTGGGTTTAAATTGCTGTAAAAAATTGCTGATTTAATTTTTTTTTAATGATTTGCAGCCATTTTTGCACTTTTCCTGTCAATTATTAAGGTAAAGGCATTTTTCTATTTAATAAAGTATTTTATTTGTGGACAGATAGTAGCTTTTATTTTTTTTATTTTTAATTAAGATTTTACAATTATGAAGAAATTTTATGTTTTCCTGTTTATGATTGCTTTCGTGAGTAATGTTTTTTCTCAGGAAGTTAGTGTTAAAAAGGCTCCAGCTTTTGGTGGATCAATTGGACTTAAGGATTTTCCAACTGCAGCTAAGATGTTTAGTTTGAATTCTGTTGGATGGAGTGGGTATTTGGCACCATCTATTAATGGTTTTTATATTAAAGGATTGGACAATCATTTTGATTTCTTAGCTTCATTAGGGTTGTCATGGTCAAAATATAAGGATTATTCCGGTCATTTCTATTATGAGGATGGGTATAGAACTACTAAAGGAATTCCCAAATTACTTATTGATGCAGGTGGAGCTGTAAATTATAAGTTTACAACAGATGTAAATAATGTTGTTCCTTACCTTTCGGGTGGATTGACTTTATCATTATATAATGGTTCTTATGTATTTCCAAGCATACCTGTGGGCGGTGGTCTACAAGTTAAATTAGATAATGGGGCATTTATATATATTCAGACGTTATTACAGTTAGGAGTACTTAGTAATACAATTTCAAATTCTAACCAAAATGCAACGAAAGAGAATCTGAACTATTCCATTGGTTTTTCTATGCCTTTGAAAAAGACAGTAAAGGCTCTTCCGGTTAAGAAAGAAGTTGTAGTTCCAGTTGTAGTTGTTGATACTGATAGTGATGGGATTCCTGATAATTTAGATAAATGTCCTACAGTTGCGGGCTATGCTAAATATAAAGGGTGTCCTGTTCCGGATACTGATAGTGATGGTATCAATGATGAACAAGATTCTTGTATTAAAGTTCCAGGATTAGCAAAATATCATGGTTGTCCAATTCCTGATACAGATAAGGATGGTGTTAATGATGAGCAAGATTCTTGTATTAAAGTTCCAGGATTAGCAAAATATCATGGTTGCCCAATTCCTGATTCTGATGGCGATGGTATAAATGATGAAGAAGATAAATGTCCTCGTGAACTAGGTACTGCTGAAAATCATGGTTGTCCTGAAATTCAGACTAAAATAAATGAACTAGCAAAAAGCATTTATTTCAATCCTGGAAGTGCAGTTATAGCTGCAAAAGCTTATCCTGTTTTAGAGCAAGTTATTGGACTTATGACTAAATATCCTGGATTTAAACTTGAAATAGAAGGTCATACAGATAATTTGGGTGCTCCAGTAGGGAATCAAAAAATATCTCAAAAGAGAGCTGACGCAATAAAAAGTTATTTTGTTGGAAAGGGAATTGCAGAAGACAGATTATATTCTATTGGTTATGGATTAGAAAAGCCAATAGCAAGCAATAAAACTGCTTCTGGTCGTGCTTTGAATAGGAGAGTAGAGTTACATGCAAAATACTAAGTGTAAAGTTTAAGATTTTAAAAAGGCATTCTTCATTTATGAAGGATGCCTTTTTTGTTTTTTGTTATTATGTTGCCTTTCAAGCTTTTGCTGAAATTTGATTAAAATTTCCTTCTTTTAAAATTGAATTGATATTAATTTTACTTGTTTATGAAAACGAAAGCCTGAAATTGTCTTCTATCGAAAATCACTATCCAACTTTTTAGTTCTTTTAATCCTCTTTATAGAAATTATGAATAAATGTACATTTTACCCCCTTTTTTTGGTCATTTTATCCCCCTTCGATGACTTATTATTCAAGTAATTTTGCCTTTAATAATTTCATAATGTACTGTTTAAATATTTATATAACACCGCATGTATTGTTTGGTAATTAGCTTATTCAATTTGTGCCTAATTGGTTAGGTTATTCAAGTGTAGTTTATTTAATTTCATGTCTTAGAATAATTTTGGCTAATTAAACTGAAGGTTGAAATAATGACAGCGATAAATAAAATTATTCAAATGTGACTGTATTAATCAATAAATAAATAAATTCAGTAAGAATGTATAAATGCATTTAAAAAATAAAGTTTTATATAATGAAGAAATTTACAGGACATATTTTCAGCTTATTATTCCTCTTTTTTAACTTAAATACGAGTGCACAAATAATTCCTGAAACCACCCACAAATTAGTATCTCCTGATAACAACATAGTTGTCAACTTCTTCCAAAAGAAACTTTCCGATTCTACAAGGTCATTACATTATAGTGTCGATTATAAGGGCAAGTCTGTTATTGCAGAATCAGATTTAGATGTTCAATTGGATAATCATTTATGCGAACAAGCTATGGCTTTGCCTGTTGACCATCATGTAAAATGGTGTGAAAACTTGAAGGTGATTGGTTCAGAAACAAATTCAAATAATTCTGTTTGGAAACCTTTAATTGGAGAACAGAGTGAGATTAAAGACAATTATAATTCCCTAATCATCCATCTAGTAAAAGACGACAATCCTATTTATAAGATGGATTTGGAGATTAGGGCATACAATGAAGGTGCTGCCATAAGATATTACTTCCCTGAAAACGAGAAAGGAACTTATTATCGGATAATGAGTGAAAACACAACTTTTACAATGCCAGGAAATACAAAGGCTTGGGTCGCAAATTGGGCACAAGCTCCTTATAAATTACTTCCTCTAAAGGATTGGGTACAAGAATCAGAACGTCCTTTGACGCTACAATTAGGCAATGGACTATTTGCCTGTTTGACTGAGGCTAGAATGGTCGATTATGCAAGAACCAAGTTCAAATTAAGTCCTGATAAGCCCAATACTATTTTGACTTCCATGTACACCCCCGCAGATTTAATCTCCCCATTTTCTACACCATGGCGAGTAATAATGGTAGGGGAGAAGATTGGCGACCTAGTAGAAAATAATCATCTAATCCTTAATCTAAATCCGCCTTCTTTAATTAAAGATGAAAGTTGGATTAAACCAGGGAAGATAATTCGGGTGATGACTCAAACTACCCAAGATGCAAAGGATAACATTGATTTCGCTGCCAAACATGGGATGCAGTATATCCTTTTTGACTGGAAATGGTATGGCCCTGCCTTCACTTTTACTTCCGATGTTACTAAAGTGGTAGCACCTCTCGATATGCCTGAAATTGTTCGTTATGGTAAGGAGAAAGGTATCGGTGTTTGGTTATATGTCAATCTTCAAGGTTTATATTCCCAATCTGATTCCTTGTTTGCAGTCTATCATAAATGGGGTATCAAAGGCGTGAAGTTTGGTTTTGTACAAATTGGTTCTCATCGGTGGACTACTTGGGTTGAAGAAATGATTAAGAAGGCTGCCGAAAACCAAATAATGGTAAACATTCATGATGATTGGCGACCTACAGGCGAACAACGTACCTATCCAAATCTGATGACTGCCGAAGGTATCAGGGGCAATGAAGAAATGCCTGATGCTACCCATAATACCGTTTTGCCTTTTACGAGATTTATTGCAGGTGGTGCAGACTATACAATCTGTTATTACACCAAAAGAATCAAGACGACGCATGCACATCAATTAGCTTTAGCCGCCATTTATTATAGTCCCATTCAAACCCTTTATTGGTATGACAAGCCTGCTATGAGTAAGGATGAACCTGAACTCTCTTTTTGGGATAAGATTCCGACTACTTGGGATGAAACAAAAATTGTGGATGGTACGCCCGGTGAGTTTGTAACGACCGCTAGAAGAAATGGTAAGGATTGGTTTGTTGGTACGATTACTAATAACAGTGCTAGAAATCTGAACTTGTCATTTTCCTTCTTACCAAAAGGAAAGAATTATACAGCCACAATTTATAGTGACGACGACAATGCCACCACTCAAACTAAAGTGGTTATAGAAACTAAGGTAGTGAATAGTGCCACACTTTTGACTATCAAATTGAAAGCTTCAGGTGGACAAGCGATTTACTTGACTCCTGCTGATAAATAAAAAATATTGAAGGAAATGAAAGGTGCCATGACGAATATATTTAGGAATAACAAAGAAATTACTATCACATTCAGATTTTTGATTGTAATTATCATGCTTATGTTTTCGAATACAATGACTGTATTTAGTCAAGATATAAAAATAATTACCGGTACAGTCGTCGATAATAAGGGACTTCCAATGGAAAGGGCTACTGTAAAAATGAAATCTTCTACGAGTGTAACTGTTACTGATAAGGATGGTAAGTTCAAATTGAAGGTATCATCTGCCATAAAGAAGGTAATTCTTGATGTATCCTTTCAGGGGTACAATAAAAAGGAAGTAGAAGTGGTAGGGAATGAGCCCATTAAGATTGAAATGGGAGAGTCAATTGCAAATATGACTGATGTGATTGTTGTGGATATTGGATATGGAAAAGTGAGGAAAAAAGACTTAACAGGTGCTGTCGGTCGTGTAAATATGGAAGAAATTGAAAAAGCCCCTGTAAAGTCATTTGATGATGCCCTTGCAGGCCGTGTTGCAGGTGTTCAGGTTTCTTCTGCTGATGGAGAACCGGGTTCTAACGCCAATATTGTTATCAGGGGTTCGGGTTCTGTAACGCAATCCACTTCTCCTCTATATGTGATTGATGGTTTCCCTCAAGAAGATGGTGCATTTAACTCCATAAATCCTGCTGATATTGAATCAATCGAAGTCTTAAAAGATGCTTCAGCTACGGCTATTTATGGGGCAAGAGGTGCAAATGGAGTAATTATCGTAACTACAAAAAGAGGAAAGACCCCTAAACCTAAATTAACTTACGCTGGAAATTATGGCACTCAAAAGGCTATTCATCTAATGGAAGTGATGAAACCTTATGAATTTGTTCGTTTACAAAGTGATGTTAATCCGTATTTTTCCAATGATGTATATTTTTCAGGTGGTAAGTCACTAAATGATTATAAAAATGCAACCTTTTTGGATTGGCAAAAGATTTGTATGAATGCGAATCCTTCCTTCCAAAATCATTCAGTGTCAATTTCTCAACGTAAAGCAAAGACAGCCTATACCGTTTCCGGTTCCTATACCGACCAACAAGGATTGATTGTAAACAGTGGATTTACCCGTTATCAAGCTCGTATTACTATGGATAAAACGTTCAAAGAAAAGTTTAAATACGGAATTAATGCCAATATAGCTAGTTCTAAGTCTTATGGTCAGCAGCCATCCCAACCTTCAATTCCTCCTGGACAAACTGTAGTCAATAACAATTGGAACTACATGTATAATCTATGGACTTTCAGGCCTGTATTTGCTGGAAATAGTGCTGAATTGAATAACTTCATCAATAATCAATTGATTGATATTGAAGACGGTGTTACCATCCCTTCCGTAAATCCATACATTATAGCAATGCATGAAATTAATAATCGCCTCAACCTAACTTCTACGGCAAATGTTTATCTACAATATAATCTGACAAAAGAAATCATATTTAGGTCAACCTTAGGAATTACTTCTATTCAAAACAAGGGGCAGGTATTGCATGATACTTTAACAAATTCAGGTAGTCCACAATTGTCTTATGGGAAAACCTATGGTGTAAATGGCAGTGCTTCTACCATTAACTTCATTGGCTTGTTGAATGAAAATACTGTTTCATATAGTAAACGTTTCAAGAATAAGGATAACTTGAATGCAGTGGTTGGTTTTACAGCTCAAACTTACAGTTCTACAGGAAGTAACTACACTTCAACTAACATACCATTATCTGCAGGTGCAAATGTTGATGCACTTAGTCAGGGTATTATTAAAAATGGGGTTTTTGTTCCCGGACTAAATCGGATTGCCTCCTTCTTAGGAAGGGTGAACTACAATAGGGGGAATTTTCTATATACTTTCTCAATGCGTGCGGATGGTAGTTCTAAGTTTGCACCTGAAAATAGATGGGGGTATTTCCCTTCAGGGGCTGTTGCTTGGCGTATTAGTAATGAAAAGTTTCTTCAAAAGTATTCGTTTATCAATGATGCAAAGATTCGGGCTAGTTATGGTGCTACGGGAAATAATCGGGTAAGTGATTTTTCGTATTCTACTTTGCTCACCCCTAGTGCAGGTAGTCTCACCTATGGTAGTAATTATTCTTTTAATGATTCAAACTATTATAATTCGTTACCTACTCAAATGGCAAATCCTATTCTTAAGTGGGAAACTATTCTTCAGTCTGATTTAGGTCTAGATTTGACTCTTTTCAATAAAATTGTCATCTCTATGGATTATTATAAGAAAGTGACAAAGAATTTATTAGTTAATGTCTCATTACCCTATACTTCCGGTTTCTCAAGTGCATTGGAAAATGTAGGTAGTGTTCAAAATACTGGATTCGAGTTTTCTGTCTCAACTACCAATATCAGAACTAAGAATTTTACTTGGACTACTAGTTTCAACATCTCTTTCAATGATAATAAATTGGTTTCTTTGGTTAGTGGTCTCGACCAGATGTTAACAGCTCGAAATATTGGTCAAGCGATGAATCAACCCAATTACATAGCAAGAGTGGGCAAACCTGTTGCACAGTTTTATGGCTACATCGCAGACGGAATGTATCAGTATAGTGATTTTATTCAAGTGCCAAATGGTGCAAATAGTTTCTTTTATATTTTAAAACCCGGTATCCCTTATTATGGTGTCACCAATACTTTCTCGAGTATAAATCTTCCCGGCACTTCGGGTTCTACCTCTGTTCAACCGGGTGACCCTAAATTCAAGGATATTAATGGAGATGGTAAATTAGACCAAAATGATTACACGGCTATAGGACGCCCATTTCCTAAGCATTTTGGTGGGTTCTCAAATAATTTCAACTATAAGAGATTCGATTTAAGCATCTTTACGCAATGGTCTTATGGAAATGAAGTGCTGAATGCCAATCGTTTGGCTATGGAAGGTGGGATGAGTGCCTCTCAAAGTGGTTCAGCTTTTAGTGCCTCTACTGCAGGAATGATTAATACCAATCAGTTTGCCGTTTATGCAAATCGTTGGACTCCCACTAATCCAAGTAATTTATATCCACGAGTGAATGCAAATGCTACAGGTCTTCGTCAGGTTTCAACGAGGTTAATTGAGGATGCCTCTTATTTTAGGATAAAAACAGTTCAAATAGGATATAATTTTCCTGTAAAATGGATAAGGAAAATTAAGGCAGAGGTCGCTCGGGTCTATATATCAGGACAAAATCTCTTTACTTTCACTAATTATTCAGGGCCTGACCCCGAAGTATCTACGGCAGGTGCTAGCAATTTGACACCGGGTTTTGATTATTCACCTTATCCTAGAACAAGGGTAATTACTTTGGGTGCAACTCTTACTTTCTAGGAAACAATTAATAATACTAAGATGAAAAATAAATTAATCTCACTGATATTTTCTACTACGCTATTTGTTTCCTGCAATAAATTCTTGGATACTAAACCCGATGTAGTATTAACTCCTTTACAGGCTTATCAAAGCCCTGATAAGATAACTGCTGCATTAGCAGGAGTCTATACAAATCTTAAAAGTATTTATGCATCCACCTATGAAACACAATACACGGTTGCTACAGATGAAAGTTATTATTACAACACGGGTTTGCCCTTTGTGATTTATGCCAACACGTCTACAGATGGTAGCAATGGTAATACGGCCGGTTTTTGGAGACAATGTTATCAATCTATTTATATTGCCAATACGCTATTAGATAATATCGATGCCTCTGCAGCAATAGGTCATGTAGATACCGCAATTGTTAGAAAGGCAAAAGGGGAAACTTATTTTTTAAGAGGCTATTATTATTTCTTATTGGCTCAATGGTTTGGTGGTGTTCCCTTAGAATTACATTCAATTACCGACCCAACCAAAGTGTATTTCCCTCGTGCACCTTTATCAGAAGTTTATAATCAGATTGTGGCAGATATGACTGTTGCCGATTCTCTCTTGTATGACCAAACATTTGCCACACAAAATTATACAGAAAGAATAACTCAAGAGGCGGTTGAAGGAATATTGGCTAGGGTATGTCTGTTTGCTGCAGGACAACCAAATAATGATACCAAAAAATATAAGGAGGCACTTTATTGGTCAACTAAACTTATTAATTCAAATAAACATAGCTTGATAAATTATGCAAATAAGGAATCTTCTTATGCGCAAGTATTTATTGATGAATGCCAAAATAATTATAATCAGGAAACAATTTGGGAGATAGGTTTCAACCAAAAGGGCCCCGGAAACCTTTCTTCAGGTGGTGGAGTAGGCGTCCATTGTGGTATTGGAAATACGGTCCCCTCTAGTACTAATACGAATGGTAATCTATATGATAGTGGTTATTGTTATGCCTATGTAAAGCTGCATCCCCGTTTATTTTGTTCTTTTCAACCCGGTGATTATAGGCGAAATTGGAATGTGGCGAATTTTTCTTATTCAAATCTTAAAAAATCACCTATAGCAAATAATAAATTTTGGTCGAGGAGTCCTGCTAAATGGAGGCGCGAGTACGAACCTCAAATAAGTAGGTCTGTTCAAGTAACATCTAACACAAACTTCCCGATGCTACGTTATTCCGATGTTCTGTTGATGCAGGCAGAGGCAGAGAATGAAGTGAATGGACCAACACTAACTGCCTATGATGCCATCAATAAAGTTCGGGAAAGAAGTATATCTTCTTCTGCTATCATTGATAGTTTGAGTGTGACTGCCGGTTCAGGTTATTTGAGTATTCCGACATTTAACTTTAATAATATTTCTGGAAATAATTGGTCAATACAACCTACTTATACAAGTTCCACAAGTGCAATTACAGGAATTACTACCTATGCTATCAACGCACTTTTGGTAGCGCAGGGCAGTGGTTTAACAACCACTCCTACTGTTACAGTTGGCAATCAATGGGCCGCTAATACTTATGATTCTGTCGGTATGCAAATTGCAGCTCCAAATGGTCGATTATATACCGTTACCGTTGCAGGTACCACTACCGCTACACCCCCTACTAATACATCGGGTTCTTCTAAGGCGACTGCTACAGGGGCAGTATTTACCTATGCAGGTGTTGCGTGCCAAGTGAAATTGATTTTAACGGCTCCGCAAAATCCAGATTTGTCTACAGGATTGTCGCAATCAGATTTTAGAACTGCAATTCAAATGGAACGCTATCATGAGTTTGCCTTTGAGGCACTTCGTCTTGGCGATTTAAGACGATGGGGCATCTTGATTCCCACTATTCAGAGTTTATCGGCCGATATAAATGGGAAGAATACTACTTATACACAAATTCCTTCCATCGTATTCGAAATGGGGGCTAATACAGATGCAACTCCTTTGGCTCCAATTAATGGTATTGGACAAAAAGATTGGTTTTGGCCAATTCCATTGTACGACCTAAGCCTTAATCCTTTGCTTACCCAAAATCCTGGTTATTAAAACACTTTTGACTAAAAGAATTTATATGAAAAAAATAGTAGTATTTCTGTTGTTGTCGGCATCAATCATTGCCTGTACAAAGACAAGTGTAGATACGCCAAACGATTTTACAGTATCTGTCGATAAATTAACTTATTCAGTAAATGATACGGTCGTCTTTAATCTGACAGGTAACCCCGATTTTATTACCTTTTATTCAGGTATGCCCCACAGTAAATATCAATATTCTACTGATACTACTCGACAGTTCGATTCTACAATCTTAACCTTTTCAAGCCTTGATAGTGTACTCAAGGGGAGTGTTGCACAGCCTGTTAATCTTAATTTTTTGTATTTACTTGCCTCTCATAATTTTAATGGTGTCATGGATTCAACGAATATTCGTTTGGCAAAATGGGATACAATAAAAACAAAGGCAATAGGTGCCATTTCAGGTACAGAAATAACTACCGAAAGGATTCGACTCGATACACTTGGTCAAACTTCAAGTACGAATCCTCTTTATCTTGCCTTTAAATATGTTTCAGACACAATCAAAAAAAATTACACACCGCGTATTTGGACTTTATCTGCCTTCAATTTGTCTAGTTGTTTTCCGGATACCACCTATTTATTAGCCAACAGTTATACTTCAGGTGGGTTTTATTCAGCAAATATCACCAATCCTTATAATTCTTGGTCTTA
>CANCPA010000014.1 GCA_947379895.1 Chitinophagaceae bacterium
AAAACTTTTCAGTGTGCGGTTGTTTATAATTTTAATGGTAATATCATCAAGGTAGCTCTTGTTGTTGACCTTCGTTCTCAACCTAAAACAAATTTTTATTAATACAAAATAGAACAATAGAGTATGTCTAAAAAAATTGCCATCATTGGCGGAGGAAATCTTGGTTCTGCTATCGCAGAAGGATTGATAAATAGTGGCTTTATTCAGCCCAATGAATTATTGATTACCAAACGAAATGTTTCTACCCTTGATTCTCTAAAGGAGAGGGGAGTACTTGTGAGTAACAATAATTTGGAGGCAGCTGCGTTTGCAGATTATATAATATTGGCCGTTAAGCCTTTTCAAATAAAGGATGTTTTAACCCTCATGCTACCTGAGCTTGATGCAAAAAAGCATGTTTTAGTAAGTGTTATCACGGGTGTTTGGGTGAAGGATATTGAAGAGGTTATTGGCACTTCATTCCCAATTTTCCGTGCAATGCCTAATACGGCTATTGCCATTCAGGAAAGTATGACCTGTATTAGTGAAAGCAATGCAACTAAAGAACAAAAGGATTTTGTGGGACATGTTTTTGATAAATTGGGTAAATCTGTTTTTATTGAAGAAAAACTCATGGATGCTGCTACAGTTCTTGCAGCATCGGGAACAGCCTTTGCAATGCGTTATATTAGGGCAAACATTCAAGCAGGTATCGAAATTGGATTTAGTGCAGTAAACGCTACCTTAATTGCCTCACAAACTGTAAAGGGTGCCGCAGAATTATTGCAAAAAAGAGGGTCGCATCCTGAACAGGAAATTGATAAAGTTACAACGCCTAAAGGCTGCACAATTGCTGGCTTGAATGAAATGGAACATCAAGGGTTCAGTTCATCATTGATTAGGGGTATTGTGGCTAGTTACAAGAAAATTTTGGGAGGGATGTAAACTATTCGACTACAATTTATACCTCATCTGTAATTCCATTAATCAAAATATTTTTTATCAAATAAACATCAATTTAGACACCACTTTTATTGCAATGTTGAGTAACATTTTTATACTGTTCTAAAATATTGCGATAATAGTGATAACTATTGCGACTTTTCGTATCAACATTATGATAATGTTACTCAACATTGCAACAATAGTTATCAATATTGTAGTTTTTCGTTTCAACATTATGACAATGTTTACCAACATTGCAGTAATAGTCATCAACATTGCGACGATTCAGCTCAATAAAATGGTAAAACTGATTAGCCTATCAACTAACAGTGAGATAATTTTTTGAATATTAAAGTGAATACAAGCTTGCTTTTAACCAAGGTAAATATACTTTCAAATTAAATAGTCATTTTATTTACCCCAAAATAATTTATGTATATGAAGGATAAACTTATAGTTCCCATCATTAATCAATCTCATCATCCTTTGCCATCTTATGCAACGATTGGTTCGTCGGGAATGGATTTAAGGGCATTTTTGAAAGAACCGATTGAATTAAAATCATTGGAAAGGCAATTAATTCCTACAGGAATATTTATTGAGTTACCGAATGGGTATGAAGCTCAAATTCGTCCTAGGAGTGGTTTGGCTATCAAACAAGGTATTACTTGCTTAAATACTCCTGGTACAATTGATGCAGATTATCGTGGAGAGATTAAGGTAATTCTAATTAATTTATCCAAAGAAAATCAAATAATTAATGATGGAGATAGGATTGCACAAATGGTCATTCAGGAAGTAAAACAAATAGAATGGCAGTCTGTCGAAAATATTAACGAAACTACAAGAGGGGCAGGAGGCTTTGGACATACAGGAAAAGTATAACTTAGCCGCTTTTAAGAAAAGTGATGTTTTTATCTTGATACTTTATTAATATTAAAATAAAAATTGACTTTCACAATCGATAGGTTACAAAAAATTTCACGAATGCAAAAAATATTTTTATTTCTTCTATTTATAGGTCTCATATTTTCCTGTAAACCCGTTCGCAAAGTTCAAACAATAAAAATTGCTATCAATAAACGAGATACCATTCAAACTATTGTAATTAAGGAAACTCCAAAAGTTGATACACAAGCATTGATAAATGATATGTTTGATAAGGTAAATAAGCGTCGAATTAATTTTAATACATTTAATGCTAAAATAAAAGCGCAATATGAGGGACAAGAAACTAGTCAATCTGCAATTGTATATCTAAAACTCAGGAAGGATAGTATTATGCTGTTGCAGATTGTGGGTCCATTAGGTATTGTTGGATTGCAAGCAAAAATCACTAAGGATAGTGTGATAATTGTCAATAAAATTGATAAATATGTTCAGCGTCGAAGCATTAGTTATGTTAAAGAAGTTTCTGAAATACCCTTTGATTTTGCCACACTTCAGGATTTAATTGTTGGTAATCCTACATTTTTGGATAGCAACGTAGTGTCTTACAAATCTGCTAGTGACCACCTTTTGGTATTGATGGTTGGAAGTATTTTCAAAAATCTAATTACACTCGACACGAAGGATTATAAACCCTTGCACAGTAAATTGGACGATGCTGATATTCAAAGAAATAGAACTTGCGATATTACCTATAGCAATTATGATAATAATGGTGATATGCAATTTTCTACTTACAGGAGTATTTCGGTAGCTGAAAAGTATAAATTGGATATTTATCTCGATTTCAAGCAATATTCATTTAACGAACCGTTAAACTTTAGCTTTAGTATTCCAAAAAATTACAAGACCAAATAATATTAAGCCTATTATTTCGTTATATATAGAGGTGAAATTTTAATTAATAAAAAATATTAATGATAAAAAGACTGCTGATACTATGTTTTTGTTTTGCATTTTGTTTTCAAAATTTGAAGGCACAACCGCCAACGCGTGATGATTTGCAAAAACAACAGCAACAATTATTAAAAGAATTGGCAGATTTAAATAAGGATTTAAAATCGATTCAACAAAATAAGAAAGCAGCTTTAGGAGCCTATTCGATGGTAAAAAGAAAAATTGAAGCCCGTGAAGCATTGATACGAAATATTAATCACGACATCAATTTATTGACTGAAACTATTTATCAAAATCAAATAGAAATATATAGGCTGAGAAAAGAGTTAGATACTTTGAAATTACAATATGCTCAAAGCCTTGTTTTTGCCTATAAAAACAGAGGAAGTTACGATTACTTGAACTTTTTATTCTCTGCCCAAAGTTTTAATGATGCCTTAAAAAGAATGCGCTTTTTAAAAAGCTATCGTCAATATAGAGAGACTCAAGCAGAAACGATTAATAAGACACAAGCCTTATTGCAATCATCAATTAGTAAACTAGACAATAACAGATTGGAAAAGAATTCTGTTTTAGAGAGTCAAAGTACACAATTGAAGGTCTTAGAGGATGATAAAAAAGAAAAAGACCAAGTTGTAAAGCAATTAAAGAGCCAGGAAAAAGATATTGCCGCACAAATAAAGCAACGTGAAAAGGATAAATTGAGATTGCGTAGTGCAATTGATGCTGCAATTAAAAGAGCAATTGCTGAAGCTGCCGAGAAGGAACGATTGGCAAAGATTGCCCGTCAAAAAGCAGCTGAAGAAGAAAGAAAGCGTCAGGCACTTTTAGCTAAAGAGGCAAAAGATAGAGAAGAAAAAGAAAAGGAAGCAGGCAAAAATAATTCAAACGCCACTATTAATAAGTCAACACCTAAGACTGAAGAACCTAAGGAAGTAGTAAAGACGAAAGAAAATGTATCTGCTGTTACTTCTTCTACAAAGTCGGATAGGGTGTATAGTTCTTTTGAATCAACGCCTGAAGGCTTGACTCAATCATTAAATTTTGAAAGAAACAGAGGGCATCTACCATGGCCTTTAGATGGTGGAAAGATATTTGGACAATTTGGAAGACAACAAATTGAAGGAACCAAACTTGTTGCTGATAATGAAGGTATCTTCATAAAAACTTCTGTGGGTGCTACTATTAAATGTGTTGCAGACGGAGAAGTGTTGACTGTAATGGATTTGGATCAATATCAAGCAGTGATGGTCAAGCATGGTAAATACTTTACTACCTATAATATGTTATCGTCAGTAAACGTAAAAACAGGTGATGCTGTGAAGGCAGGAACTGTTTTAGGCAAAGTAGCCGCTGATTTAGATGGTGATGGTCAATTTGAATTTCAAGTCTTAAATGATAGAAAAGTATTTCAAAATCCTGAACATTGGCTAAAGAGAAGATAGCAATACTTCGAACATAAGAGATTGTCTATATATTGTGTGGGAGTAAATTGATTTAAGTGTAAAATCTAAGGCAGATTGATGGGTAGATATCCAATCATAATTGACCAATTAAAATTATATAATCAACATTTTATCATCACAAAGTAAGTATTTATTCAGACTATTGTCAGCATGGTTTGAGTAGCACTTCAAAACCATAACTTTGCGTAATTAAAATAATGGCAAAATGAAATCAACAATTTTTGTAGAAGTAGGTTTGGATCAAGATAGACTACCCGAAAAAATATCATGGACAGCAACTGATAGTACAGCTGATGTGATGCAAAAGGCAAAGGCTACAATGCTTTCGTTTTGGGATGGTGAAGAAAGTAGTGCCCTTAGAATTGACTTGTGGACGAAGGAAATGAGGGTAGATGAAATGGCTGATTTCTATTATCAAACGTTTATGGGTATGGCAGATACTTTTGATAGGGCGACCCATTTAGAACCATTAGTAGCTGACATGAAAGCATTTGCAAAAGAGTTCTATGCTAAATTTAGAGCCTCTCAGGTGAGTCAGAATAAATAGAATAAGATTCAAAATAGATAATTAGGATTAGTGTTAATACTCAAGTTTTACCACCAAGAACATAATGTTTATTACAAAGAAACACAAAGAATAAGTGTTTACAAGTACACAGTTTCATCTATTTTCCTAAAAAATTAAGTGATCCTTGTATTTCTTTGTTTCCCTTGTGGTAAAAATATTTGAGTAGTAACTGAGTAGTTGGAAATGATTCACATTTTATTCCAACCATCTTATCATTTTAAAAAATACAAACAATGAGTTTAGAATTAAAAGTAATGGCCGAATTGAAAGAGGCTATGAAAGCAAAGGATGATGCCGCTTTACGTGGATTAAGGGCGATTAAAGCAGAAATTATTAAAGCTAAAACAGAACCTGGTGCAGGAGGAGAAATAAGCGAAGAAGGCGAATTGAAATTGCTACAAAAAATAGTAAAGCAAAGGAAGGATAGCTTAGAAATTTACAGACAACAAAACAGAGAAGACCTTGCCGTTAAAGAAGCGGAGGAAATTGCTATCATTGAAAAGTTTTTGCCTAAACAATTGACAGAAGCAGAATTAAAAGAAGCAATTGCCCCGATAATTGCTCAAGTAGGTGCAACATCTGTTGCTGACTTAGGTAAAGTAATGGGGATTGCCTCAAAACAATTGGCAGGAAAGGCAGATGGTAAAGCAATCTCTGCAGTAGTAAAAGAGTTACTTACTAAGTAGTCGGTTACTAGTTACAGGTTTCAAGTGACAGGTTACAAGTTTCAAGATACAAGTTTTAGGTACCTGCAACCTGAATCTTTTAACTTGTAATTTGAAACCTGAATCCAAAGTCAATATATGTTCATAGATATTCCATACTTTATTTTCATTTTGCTGGCCATCTACAAAGGTTATAACAGGGGGCTTATCGTTTCCTTGTTTTCATATATAGCCTTTATTGTTGGTATTGCAGCTGCTATTAAGTTGTCGGCAGTTGCGGCTAATTGGTTACAAAGAAATACTCATATTGGCTATACATGGATTCCATTTTTATCCTTTATTATAGTATTAATTGGCGTAGTGGTATTAATTAGACTTTTAGCAGGAATATTACAGAAGAGTGTAGAATTTTTATTGATGGGTTGGGCAAATAGAATTGGGGGAGTTATTTTATACTGTGCTTTATATACAATGGCTTTTAGTGTATTATTATTTTATGCAGTTCAACTAAAAGTAATAACTGATGAGGCTATAGAAAGTTCGAAATGCTATGGCTTTATTAAACCGTGGGGAACATTTACAATAAATGGAATAGGTAAAATATTTCCGATTTTTAGGGATATGTTTACACAACTTGAACACTATTTTGAAGGTGCGGCAAAGGGACTTAAATCCTAAATTAATTGTTAATAGACAATTAATATCTACCTATCACAATAACATTATATATTGCAGAAACTTTTTACAAGCTATTATTGCTTGTTTTTGTGTTTATTTGTGGCGATCGCTACAAATAAATAATAGCTTTTTTAACAAATAACACATGGAGTACACTATTAAACAACAGGATAAGTATAGGTTTATAGAAGAAGGCGAGGGCGAACCTTTGCTTCTCCTTCATGGGCTATTTGGAGCATTAAGTAACTTTGGAGCTCAAATCGACCTATTTAAAAATAAATTCAAGGTCATTGTTCCACTATTGCCTTTATTGGATTTAGATATTTTCCATACAACAGTTGGTGGATTAGAGAAACATGTACAAGGTTTTATAGAACTTCGTGGGTACAAAAACATTCATTTATTAGGCAACTCCTTAGGTGGACATATTGCCTTGACACATATTTTGAAACATCCCGATAATATTAAGTCATTAATATTGACAGGAAGTTCTGGATTATTTGAAAACGGAATGGGAGATAGTTATCCTAAACGTGGAGACTACGAATACATTAAAAAGAAAGCTCAAATTACTTTTTATGACCCTGAATTAGCTACTAAGGAATTGGTGGATGAATTGTTTGAAGTTACAAATAACCGATTAAAAGTAATAAAAATCATTACACTTGCTAAGAGTGCAATCAGAAGCAACCTTAACGAAGAGTTGAATCAAATAAAGCAACCTACCCTATTAATATGGGGTAATAACGATATAATTACACCACCTTTTGTTGGAAGAGAGTTTAATAAATTAATTCCTCACAGCGAATTATATTTTATCGACAAATGCGGGCACGCACCTATGATGGAAGTCCCTTCTGAGTTCAATGAGATATTGGGTAATTTCTTGAATAAGTTCTAAGATTAGTTTTTCATCAATAGTTATCTTATATGTTAGTTGAACAATTATTACAAACAGATTACCCCGTACTGCAATTACAGGATAAGGTTTCTTTTGTATTGAAACTAATGGATGATTATGAAGTACTGCATCTACCAATTGTTGTTAATGAGGCCTTTGTAGGTTGCATTTCAAAGGAAGATTTATTCGATGCGAATGAACAAGCTAGTCTTGCTTCTCTTGAGGGTTATTTTAATGTGAGTTTTGTAAAAAAGGAAGAGTTCTTTCTTTCTGCTTTAAAGATATTTGTTGAAAATAGTATTTCATTATTAGCAGTCACCAATGATTCGAAGGAATATTTGGGTGTGATTACAGCTAATTCTCTACTTGAACAATTATCAATATATACAGGAACTGGCGAAAAGGGAGGAATCATAGTATTAGAAGTAGACAGAAGAAATTATTCATTTGGTGAAATAAGCAGACTTGTAGAAACAAATGACGCTTATATCACTCAATTAAATACTTATACTGAATCAAATACAGGACTTATTATAGTTTCTATAAAAGTAAGCAAGGTAGAGATAAGCGACATCATCGCTACCTTTCATCGATATGAATATGTTGTTAGATATTATTTTGGTGAAGAACAATACACAAACGAACTTAAAGACAACTACAATCACTTAATGTCTTACCTTAATATTTGAGGAAGTTGTAAGTTTTAGGATAAAAGTTCTGCCTTAAATTTATATAGACCCTTACATTTTATTTTCTTCGTTTAATCTTTATTTTAAATGCGTAATCGGATAGTTGTCGTTTTGCTGTTACTTATTCTTACAGCAATGTCGGCAATAGCACAATCTGATAGTCTAAATCAATACCCTCAGTATAAGAAATTAGCAGGTTTTGATACAGCGCACAATAAAACCCTTCTCATTACAGATATACAGTTAGAAGGAAATAAGCGCACTAAATCCTATATCATTCTGCGAGAAATGACGCTTAAAAAAGGAGATATTATCTCTTCCTCCGAGTTAAAAAAGCAAATTGAAATTAGTAGGAATCAAGTGTTTAATACTTCATTATTTATTGATGTTGCCATTCTTGTTACTAATAAAACGGGAGATAGCATTACACTAAAAATCGAAGTAAAAGAACGATGGTATCTGTTTCCAGTTCCTTACTTTACCTTGGCAGATAGAAATTTTAATCAATGGTGGACGACTGAAAACAGAGACCCTTCACGAGTAAATTATGGTATTCAATTTACTCAATACAATTTGAGTGGTAATAATGATGCCTTGAACATTTGGCTAATAAATGGCTATAGCAAACAAGTCAGTTTTCGTTACAATCTACCTTTCTTTAATAAATCATTAAAGCATGGTTTGAATTTGGGCTATTCTTATCTTACTCAGAAAGAATTGAACGACTCTACCAATTTTAGTAAGCAATTATTTATTAAAAGTAACAACTTCTTACTATCGTTTTCTCGTGCTGATATCACTTATTCATTTCGACCCGATCAAAAATGGAGGCATTACCTAAGTGCAGGATTTACAAGACAATGGATTGCTGATACGGTCTTGAAATCTACTTCTAATTATTTTCCAAGTAATAAAACACAAATAGAATATTTCAATATCACTTATCGATTCCGATATTTGAAACTCGATTACAATGCCTATCCCACAAAGGGATATTCTTATGAAGGATATATTTATAAGCGATTTTATGATAAAGATTTAAATCAATGGCAATTTGGAATGAGTGGGTTATATGTTCAGCCACTTTGGAAAAAGGCTTTCATTAAACTTTCAGCAGCAGGAACAGTAAAGACTCCTGATAACAATGCTTATTTTGGTAGGAGTTTATTTGGCTATAGTAGTTTTACATTGAGAGGTTTAGAATACTATGTCATTGATGGTGATGCAGGTCTCTTAGGTCAGGCAACTCTTACTCAGGAAATATTTAAACATACACTACATACTCATCTTAAAAGCAGGAATTATAATCAGATTCCATTTCGATATTTCTTAAAACTCTATGGCGATATTGGCTATGCGCATAGTAGTTATCCTGGTAATAGTTTATTAAATAATAAACTATTATATACAGGTGGAATTGGTTTGGATATCGTATCTATTTATGATTTTGTATTCCGATTTGAGCTTAGTTACAATCAATTAGGTACACAAGGACTATATTTACACAATAAATAGTAGTTAGTTACACTTGTAAGAGTAGTTTATTTTATTAGTTTTATCAATTTGCATAGTATGAAAGTTGCGATATATAGCAGAGGTTTAGATCAAGAACAGGAGATACCTTTATTGATTTTGTTGGAAGAATTAGCAAAACACAAAATTAATGTGCTGATGTTCCGTTGTTTATTTACGCAATATAATATTCCCACTCCTCTACTCGAAAACGTTTCTCCTTTTGATGGTTATGGCGATTTAGATAATACAGTTGATTGCTTTATTACCTTAGGTGGTGATGGAACAATTTTAGATGCAACCACAATCGTAAGGGAAAAAAAGATTCCTTTACTTGGAATAAATTTTGGAAGATTAGGATTCTTGGCAAATATTAGTCGCGATGAAGTTGTAATTGCCGTAGATGCAATCATCAATCATACTTTTATCTCTGATAAACGAAGCCTCATACATTTAGATGCTAGTATTCCTCTTTTTGGTGACAGTCCATTTGCATTAAACGAATTTGCCATTCACAAACGTGATACGGCTCCGATGATTAAAATTCATACATACCTAAATGGAGAGTTTTTAAATACATTTTGGGCCGATGGATTAATTGTTGCTACTCCAACAGGTTCTACAGGATATAGTATGAGTTGTACAGGCCCTATTGTTTTTCCCGATTCAAAAAACTTTGTCATAACACCTGTTGCTCCACATAATTTGAATGTTAGGAGTATTGTAGTTGCAGACACTAGCATTATTTCTTTTGAAATAGAAAGTAGAGTCGATCAATTTATTTGTGCACTTGATGCACGTAGGGAAATAGTAGACAAAGACATTCAAATAGCAGTAAAAAAAGAAGTATTTGATGCTAACTTAATCAAATTAAGCGAAAACACATTCCTCTCTACCTTAAGAGAAAAGTTGATTTGGGGAATGGATAAGAGAAACTAGTAGATAGTTATTTGTTATTAGCGATTAGTTTAGATTAATTTACTTTTTGATAATTACAGTCGTTCCAATAGGAATTGTTTTGTATAATTCATCTATATATTCATTCTTAGTACAGATACACCCCTGTGTCCAATTTTGAAAATGATCAACAACAAAGTCTTGCTTTGGCCATGTTCCATGAATACCAATTGAACCTCCTATTCTTGCAGTCTTAGGAATAATTCCTTTTGCTTTTCTGTCATTAAATTTTTCATAATCTTCTTTTGTCGGATAATCCAATGCAATAAACTTATCCCATTTAGGGTGCAGTTTCTTCAATATCACATGAAACGTTCCTTCAGGGGTTCTCCTATCCCCTTCAGAAAGCTTATCTCCCAAATCATCATTGCCAAAAACACAGGGATAAGTTGTCAACCAATTATCATCCGCATCATAAAGCTGAATCTCATATTTTGTCTTATCAATAATGATATAAACGCCATCTTTCCCTATCGGTCTCTTAAAAGAAGTAAAAAGACAAGCACAAATCATAAGGATAAATATTGACCATGAATAACGCATAAAAATCAGTATGAATGAGTACAGAAAAGAAAAATATCAAGACAAATTTAATGAGTGGAATGGTTACTTGAGTTTGATATTGGCAACTTTTCGTTAAAAATTTAATCTTGCCTATTTTTTTCTAGACTTAGAGTGAATTTTATCAGATTGAAACGAGCGGATACTTATCTTAGCCGCACATGAGCAAACCTGTTTTACACACTGTATTATCGCCCAAATTATTGAAACTTTATGATTGTAACAATGCTGTTGTTGTTATTATTGATGTATTTAGGGCTACATCTACAATTGCGACCGCACTTTTTAATGGTGCAAAACATATCATACCCGTCGATTCTGTAGAGAAATGTATTGCAATTGGTACTCAAACAAAAGGCATCACTGCAGGTGAGCGTGATGGGAAGGTGATTGAAGGGTTGCAATATGGCAACTCTCCTGCCGAATATCCCGAAAGCTTCATTAAAGGAAAGATATTAGTCTTGACAACAACTAACGGTACCAAACTTCTGCACATGGCATTAAATGCGGGTGCAGAAAAAGTAATTACGGGTTCCTTTCCAAATTTATCTGCTGTTTGTGATTTTTTGATAGCCGAAAACAAGAATGTTATCTTAGGATGTTCTGCTTGGAAGGATAAGTTTAATTTAGAAGATACACTCTTTGCAGGGGCAGTTGTGAATAAAGTGAAAGAACATTTTACGATTCATTGTGATAGTAGCTTGATGGCAGAAGAAATGTACAATTTACATCAGCACGACCTATTTTCATTTATCCGAGGACTTACACATTGGCATCGATTAGAGAAGTTTGGATTGGAAAAAGACCTCGAATATTGTGTAACTACCGATGTAGCTAATATTTTGCCTCTGTATAAAAATGGGGCACTTGTAGTTGGGTAAAGAGTATTAAGTTATAAGTATCAGTTAATAGGTATTCAGTTATAGGCTATAAGTCTTATTGGATTATCAGTTTAGTATAATGTTGTGTGTACATTTTAAGTATACTGTTCCTTGATAACAAGTTGAAATGGGTAACCAAATACAAAATACTTTTTACTTAAACTCGTATCACTTACTACTAAACTCCTTTCTTCCTTACCAAAACAGTCGCATAGGCCACTAATCCTTCTTCTCTCCCCACAAATCCCATTGTTTCGGTTGTAGTTGCCTTTATCGAAACATCTCTTAATTCAATGTGTAATATTTCTGCAATTGCTTGTTGCATTGCAGGTACAAAAGGTTTTATTTTGGGTGCTTGCAAACATAGGGTTGTATCAAGATTAACCACTTCATATCCTTCCTTTGATATTAATTCATAGGTTCTCTTGAGCAATATCTTACTATCAATCCCTTTAAATTCATTTGAAGTATCAGGGAAATGGAATCCTATATCTCCTAAACCTAACGAACCTAGTAGTGCATCACATATTGCATGTAGCAATACATCAGCATCACTGTGACCTAATGCACCCTTAGTATGAGGAATTTTTACCCCTCCAATCCAAAGGTCTCTTCCAACCACTAATTGATGAAAATCAACACCCGAACCTATTCGCATAATTTTATTTTAAGTAGGGTAAATGGTACAAGGTGTAGGGTATAAGGTTTTCGAAATATTAAAAAAAAATTAGCTAAACCTTATACCCTACACCTAACACCTTATAGCTTATACCTTACAACCTTAATTCCCATCCACAGGGGCAGGGGCAGTAGTAGATGAACCATCATTTAAATCGAATGAAACTCCGAAGCGAAGCGTATTCGATAATGGATTACGAGTAACACCATTTCCTGAAGGAACAAGATAAGATAGATTAATACCTATGATATTATATTTCAAACCAGCACCAAACGAAAAGTATTTACGTCCACCCTGACTATTATCCTCATAAAAATAACCTCCACGTAATGAAAACTGATCGGCATAAGTATATTCAATACCGGCAGAAGCCTGCAATAATTGAAGTTGCGAGCCACCACTAAATGAACTAGCCCAACTATTTACCACACTTTTAGAACGGTAATCTGCTAAAGCTAAAGAATCTGAAGAAGTTACTCCTGTAGAAACGGGCGGTGCAGGCACCAACAATTTATTGATGTCTAAGGCAAAAGTGATACGGTTACTCTCATCAGGCACCTTAGTGTACGCAATACCCAAACCTAAATTAGCAGGAATATAATCCTTGTTCAAGGCATCATTGGTATAACCAATTTTACCCCCTAAATTTGAAAGTGTCAGTCCCCAACTTAGACCTTCTCCGTTTTCGCTTCCCGCATTTTTAAATAACGAGATATCACCGGCAACTGTAGTTCCTGATTTGTAAACAGTACCATCAGTTGCAGTTCCTGTAGCTAAGCTACTATTGATATAACGTAATGATACGCCCAAACCTAATCTATCGCCAAGTTTACGAGCATAGCCAAAGTCGATTCCGTATTCCTTAGGATTGAAGGAGTTAAGGTTATTACCACTATTATCAGTAAATTGAATGTTTCCTAAACTAAAATACCTTACAGAAGCAGTAATAACATTTGTTTCATCAATCTTATGATAACCTGAAGCACACAAGAGATATACATCATTCAATCCTAAATCATGTAACCAAGGAGTATAGTTGAACCCTACAGCATTATCATTTTTTGCAAAAGGAGTCTTTGCCAAATTCCAAAAATTTGAATTGACATCTGGATTTGTGGCAATACCTACATCGCCCATACCACCTGCACGAGCATCTGGAGAAATTCTTAAAAATGGAACGGCAGTAGTAACCACATTAATTTGTGCTTCGGAAATTATACCAGCTCCTAAGGCTAGTAATACAATCAATAAACGCTTAACTGATGAATTTGTCATCTGAATAATTAAATTTAGTTTGCAAATAAAAGAGAAAACTACAAATCGAAAAAGAATAAACTGTTTGATGTAGTTAAGCGTAGAAATAAACCATTAATAAATTTTAGTTATCAGTTATTTTCAAGTAATAAGTACACCTGCAAATAAGTTTGCAATAATACAATAAACAATGACAATAAAAAGATTTTTTTCGTTGCTGCAAAATGATTGACAACTTCATAACAAATGCAACAAATTTTAATACTTTCCTTTTTATGTTGTGCACTGAGGATACTTGAAATTGCCTGACCGCTGCTTATATCTAATTTTAGAGATATTAAACCGCTATAATTTTAGCGATCTAATTTGTTTATGACATTTCAATACAAAGAATTGCATGACTACGATATCAATTGTACAATATCCTTTATCCAATGATCTTTCAGCAAGTGATGACCCGATTGTAATTCTGTGAGGGTAATTAAATTATTCCCTTCCTTGAACCGCTCCGCCTGATTAGTAGTAATTACCCTGTCAAACTTTCCGGTCATAATATTTATGGGAATCCTATGCTGTGTAATTAATTTAGTTAGTAAAGTTAAATTGGTAGTGAATTGCCTCATTGATGTCCAACGATAGTACAATAAATCCCTTTCTAATTTCGAATCTATATGATGATGTACAAACTTAGAAATACTCCTGTTAAATAAGTGGAGAGCAACCCCAATTTTCACTAATGCAAATAACCACTGAGGATACTGCATCGTTAAGCGAAAAAGTTTATTCCCCCAAACAGTTTGAGTAGAAAGATACTGCCAAAAATGAAACTTCAAACCATCGGGAGCAATCAGTATAACTTTATTGACCTTATCAGCATTTATCTGCAACCAACTTAATACTATCCTACCTCCCATACTGTAACCTAGAATAGTAAATTTATTATTGGGAAAGGGGTTCAGAAGATGAATGATATTGCTTAAATCAAAATGAGTAAAAACTAAATTTTCATTCCATTTTGTTTGACCATGAAAGGGCATGTCAATGCAAACAAGCGTATGAGATTTGCCAATAGCATCTTCTAAAAAACCAAAACTACTGCCATCTAAACCATAACCATGAAAGCAAAAAACAATTTCATCGCCACTCCCATAGGTGTAGTAAACAATTTGGGAAGATTTATATGAAAGTATTTGTTGCATTATAATTAATAGGTAGATGGAAACTAATTAAAGTCACTATAAGTATTGAAGAATCTTATCCTTTATGTCACATAATTGGTCATTGCTTAATTTTAATTTTTCATTTTGCAAGTTCATATCACTTGTCTTATTCATCGGTATCAAATGAACATGTGCATGAGGCACATCGAGACCTACAGTTAATATGCTAACTCTATTGCAAGGAAACGCTTGTTCGATAGCCTTTGCAATTGGCTTTGCAAATACAAGAAGATCAGAAAGATACGCATCGGGAACATCGAATAGTTTGTCAATTTCAACTTTTGGAACAACTAGTGTGTGTCCTTCTGTAAGCGGAAAAATATCTAGGAATGCAATAAAATGATCACTTTCTGCAATCCTGTGGCAAGGGATTTCGCCTGCTATAATCTTTGAAAAAATTGTCATGAACTAAATTTTAATAAATAAATAATTGATAATAAAAAGAGCCCCTACAAAAGTAGAGGCTCAACCATTACAAAGTATTTTAGAAGCTACTAAATAGCAATATTCATGATTTCAAATTTCATTTTCCCTGTAGGCGTGGTGATTTCGGCAATCTCTCCTACTGCCTTTCCTAATAAGCCACTTCCAATTGGAGATGAGGCTGATATTTTTCCTGCCTTTAAATCAGCTTCCTTTTGTCCAACAATCTGATAGGTCATTACTTTTTTAGTAGCCAAATTGGAGATAGTCACCTTTGTCAAAACCGAAACTTTACTTATATCTATCTTCGAAGGATCTACAATTTTTGCAGTGGCAATGATACCTTCTAATTGTTTTATTCTAGCTTCAAGCATTCCTTGTGCTTCTTTGGCAGAATCATATTCAGCATTTTCCTTTAAATCGCCTTTTTCTCTAGCTTCACCTATTGCCCTTGATGCAGCAGGTCGGTCGATACCTTTCATACGCTGAAGTTCTTCGCGCATTTTATCAAACGTTTCCTGTGTTACATATTCACTCATATAATTAATATTTAGAGGGGTTATCAAAAAAAATACAACGCCACAGTAAACTGCGGCGTTGTATTATCACAAATATAGAGAACATCTATTAGAGAAACAAATAAATAAAATGTTAATTAAGTGATTGGTTACTACTCAAACTAGAAATTAATATTTATTAAAATTAATTTTGTGTTTTATGGAACCAATGAGATTAGTGAACTTATTTGAAAAACAAATCTAATTGTGCTATATTTTAATTTAAGAATTAAAACTCTTTCATTTCAACTAGTTTGTTCAAGATAGATTATCCACATGAGACAATCTTTGGAAAAACATAAAAAAATATTATTTATTAATAAAAACTTTAACTTCAACAATTGATTTTACTTGAAAGCCATTAAAAAAGTTTAAAAAAATATAAAAACTATTGTTTTTTTACAAGTACAAATTTGATTGTTATTTTTTTAAATGACGCTTTTTCTGCTTTTAAAGTCAAAAGCAATGTTGAAAGTAGGCAGTGATTTATTAACAGAAAACGAAATATCCCTTGGAATTCATTTTACTAAGGATAGTTTCTATTATTCATAATAAAAGAGAAAATTAAAATGCTTCGATATGTATGAAATATTAAATGTATTATTATTGGAAGACGAAGTCTTGATTGCCAATGATTTTAAAGAAATCATAGAGGAAGCAGGGAATATGCATGTTTATTTGGCAAGATATTATCAAGAGGCATTAGAAATTTTATCAACACATCAGATACAAATCTGTTTGCTCGACATAAATTTAAATGGAGGCAAGTCTGGTATTGATTTAGCTACTTATGTAAATGTAAATTATAAAATTCCTATAATTTACATTACTTCATATTCAGATTCAGCAACGATTGAATCAGCAAAACATACATTTCCATCAAGTTTTTTAGTTAAGCCAGTAGGGAAAAGCCAAATAATGGCATGTATTGATATTGCACTTTTTAGCAGTGCACAAATTGAATTAAAAAATCAAAAAACAATAATGCCTGAAATAGAAGAACCAATAGAAAGCGCTGTTAACGACTACTTTTTTATAAAGGATAACTCTATAAATACAAAAATTAATTTTGATGATATTCTATTTATCGAGTCAAAAAGAAATTATGTTACACTCAAAACCTTAAATAAGCAGTACACTATACGTTTTTCACTTAAAAAGGTTTTTGAATTATTACCAAAAGAAAATTTTATACAATGTAGTAACCAATATATTGTAAACTTGAAACATATTGACAGTTTTAGCAACAGTAATATAAAGATTAAAGGACATCAGATTACAATAAGCAGAAACAAAAAATCAGATCTTTTTAAACGGCTAAAATTATAGGTTATTTAAATAATTTCATTTTGTAAACTGAACCAATAATTAATACTTATTTTGTGACTTTATATTGATTGTTGATAGGTAACTTCTATGGTAAAAAAAAGTTTTCTATATATATTATTCAATTTTATTGCAATTCACGTTTATAGTGTAATTGCGCAGTCAACATTTCTAAGACCTAGCAATTCCTACATTGTATCGCATCAATTCATTTCTTTAGAACAAGGTATTGCTTCAAAAAATGTTTATTGTGGTATCGTTGATGATGAGGGATTTATATGGTTAGGAACTGATTTTGGATTAAATAGGTATGATGGAAATAAGTTTCAACTAATAACTAAAAAAGAAGGTCTCAAATTCAATAAAATAATTGGGCTTAGTAAGGACAATAAAGGACACTTGTTTATTTCTTATGGAGGTTCCTTTGCCAATACAGTTGAGGCAATAGAAATACTTGACTTAAAAACATTACAACTTGTTTCTTTTGAATCAGTGTTTCCCAAATTACCGTTTTTAGCAAAAGAGATTGTAGGAATCTATAGTGATCAAACTTCCGACTTGTACTTTATGGTACAACATCCACTAAAATTATGGAAGTATGGCAACAATACATTTAAATTATATTGCGATCTGAAGTTGTGGTGGAATTATGAGAAAATTGACAATAATATTTTTGCAAGAAAACGTGGAGAATTATATTCTTTTTATAACGGAAATGTATTGCTTACCTATAATAAGTTTTTCCCCGCATATTACATTAGTCCTAAAAAAACGGTAATTTTCGACTCTACTTGTTTTTTATTCAATGTAGATAATAAGGGAACTATTAGCTACTTTGATAGAAGGTCGAAGCCTACTGCATATAATAAATTGTATGCTAATGGAATGAAAAAGCTCATGAATTTGAGTCAGGATCCTGCCGATAAACTATACTGCAAGGGCGCTACAAATATTTTCAAAAGTTGTATAAATAATTTTTATTATTTCTTTAATAATCAAAGTCAATCATTGCAATTTACTGACGGGTATGGCACCTATACACTTCTAGATTCATCAATCTGGAAAAGTTATGGGAATCCAAATATCAACAATACATTTGAAGATAAATTTGGTAATATTTGGGTTTGCTCATCTGCAGGACTTTGGAAAATTAGTATCAAAAAAAATAAGTTTAATCATTATTGTACAAGTGAACAGCTTAAGTTAAAGGAATCATCTTCTGTAAGAGGCATTTGCAAGGATTCATTGGGTAATTTATTTGTCAATATAGGACTCTCCCTCTATAAAAACAATCAAAAGTTGGCCACTTCAAAGCTGCCTTCAGGTGATCAAGAAATATTATATGGATTGCAATTTAATGAACAACATAAAATTGTCATTTCTATCAGAAAAGGTCTACTCTATTTTGATGAAAAGCTTGATAAAAATTTCAAATTAAAAGATAATAAGCTTGATATTAGTGGAGAAGAAATTTGGTGCTCGAAAAAGATATCTCAGTCAAATTGGCTTTGTGGAAGTAATGCTCATATTTATAGTTTTAACGAAATAACCAATCAATTTTCTTATGTTAAATATATTTCTAACGACATTCCTCAATGTCATTTTGTTTATAAAATATTACAAACAAAAAACAAGCAATGGTGGGCTTTGGCAGAATCAGGTATCTATCAATTAAATTCAACTTGCGATACAATCATTGCGTATTGGGGTAGTCTTGCTGCAAGAAATAGGGCTTCACAATTTTCACACTATCTCCCAATCATTAATTTATTGGATCTTTATGAAGATCAAAATAGTATTTTTTGGATTGCAACAAACGGTGAAGGTCTGTATAAATGGGATAGACTTTGGAATAAATTGAAGCAATTTACAATTGTAGATGGATTTTCTTCAAACGTACTTTATCGAATAGAAGCAGATGCTTATAATAAACTTTGGATTAGTAGTAATTATGGATTGAATTGCTTTGATATAAATACCAATTTAATAGAAACCTTTACTACAAAAAAAGGGATTACAAACAATGAGTTTAATAGAGTATCTTCCTATAAGTCAAATGACGGGTTTCTTTATTTTGGGGGAATTGATGGTGTAAACGAATTAAATCCTAAAGATTTTAATGACGACTCTGCATTTACAAACGCTCCTTTAGCAATTGTAGCCTTCAATCAATTTATTGGTAGCGAAAACAAGTTGATTAACAATACGCTTAAAATTAAAACAGAACAAAAAATAATATTAAACCCTGATGATAAATTTTTTACTCTCGAATTTAAACTTCTAGATTTTGAAAGTGGACAACATAGATACGCCTACAAAATTGAAGGTACTGACGATAAAGAATGGAATTATATTAATGAAAACTCTATTCGTATCAGTGGCTTGCCTTATGGCAATTTAACGTTACGAGTTAAAGGACAAAACTTAGAAGGAAATTGGAGTGTCAACGAATTGGTTATTCCTATTATCGTTCTTAAACCATTTTATTTAAAACTTTGGTTTATTTCTTTAATGATTACTTTGGCTATTGCACTTATTTATGCTTTTATAAAATATAGAACAAAATGGTTAGATAGAGAGAATATGAGATTAGAGCAAATTGTCACTAAGCGTACTGCAGATTTAGAATTGACACTTTTGCAAAAGGATATCATTAATAAAGAAATGCACCACCGAGTAAAGAACAATTTGCAAGTAATTGTTTCAATGCTACGTTTACAAGCACGTTCAGTGGACAATAAAACTATAACAGATGCCTTAATGGTTGCAGAAAACAGGTTACAGACTATTTCTATTGTACACGAAAAACTATACAAATCCGAAAACTTAAGTGGGATTATTCTGAAAGAATACTTAACAGAACTCATGGAATTATTGGTTAAACAGTTTGAAAATATCAGTTACAATATTAAATACAACATTATAGACAACACCTATTTAATTACTAATTTAGACACCGCAATACCACTTGGATTAATCGTAAATGAATTAGTAACCAATGCGTTTACACACGCATTTCCTACCCAACAAGATATAGAAGTTAATTTATTGATAGACGAAGGAAGCAATAATGATTATCAATTGACACTCAGTGATAATGGCATTGGCATCGGGGGAGGTATATTAGCAGAAAGTAACAATAGTTTTGGATTACGATTAGTAAAATTATTTGCAGAACAACTTCGTGGCAGTGTACAATATAAATCCGACGGCGGTTCGCAGTTTATCATCAAATTTTTCCCTGTTCCTACCTCTTAAAAGGCTACCTTAAACATCTTATATAAGAGAAAATAAGCACGAGTAAGCAAAAATATATTACTAAAATCATCTCCCTAAATAACTAAACTAATCTAAAAAGAGACCTCCATTTTCTTGCATTTTTGCAGATTATATACAAATATCTGCACATTATCCCACTTTTTTGGTCATTTATTACTTTCCCATTTCATTTGTGGCACATAAAATTTTAACGAAAAATGAAACAATCATTACAAAAATGCTTTAAGGCAGTGAATTTTTTTTTAGCGTTCCTTGTTGTTAGTTTATTAGCAATAAATGCCAATGCACAATGGAGTTGTAGTTCTTCCATTAATAGTTATATAGTTTCTGGCTCTACAAATTTCCAGAATGAACAGCAACAAATGGCCGATGGAAGTGGCGGATATTTTATAGTTTGGAGTGATTATAGAAGCAATTCCTATTATCAAATTTATGCGCAGCATTACAATTCTACAGGTGTAGCACAATGGACTAGCACAGGAGTTAGACTAGCTACATCTACCACTAATCAACATTACGCACAACTAGTTTTAGACGGTTCGGGAGGTATTATTGTAGCTTGGCAAGATTCAAGAACTTACGCAAGTGGTTCTGTCTTTACACAAAGAGTTGATGCTTCTGGATCTCTCCTTTGGGGAACAACGGGTCAATTAATTTATCAAGGTTCTAATGCTGATTATGAAGCAGGTATTTCTCTAGTTGGTGATGGAGCAGGTGGTACTATTTTGGCTTGGACAGGTGGGCAAACTAATAATGGCAATAATGGATACGTTTATTATTATGCGCAGTACATCAATTCTTCTCAATCTTTTCCTTGGGGTTCTACTCCAATACAAGTTTTTAAATCCACAGGTGTAGGCTATCCCCAAAATGGTCGTGTTATAAGTACACTTACCGATGGCAGTAGTGGTGCATTTCTATATTATGCGCAAAATGACACAAAGTATGTATTGACACATATAAATAGTTCTGGAACATTATGGGGAACGCCTACAACCGTAATTACAAGTGGAACCGGTACATTTAGCCTTTGTACTGATGGTTCAAATGGTGTAACGACTCTGTTTAGATCAGCTGATAGTAAAACTCTATATGCCCAACACTTTAATGCTACTGGAGTAAAACAATGGGGTACAGATATTACGGTTCGTGCAAGCACAGTAACGCAGTCTACTACTCTTGAAACTATTTCTTATGATGGTTCTAGTGGGTATTTTCTTGCTTGGGAAGATTATAGGTCTGCTTCAAAATGGCAAGTATATATACAACATCTTACCGCTGCTGGTGGTATTGACATGACAGCTAATGGAAAATTAATCAGTGCTAATACTTCCGCAAATTATGAATTCCCTCAATTTATTAAAGATGGAAGTGGTGGTGGAATCCTTACTTGGAATGACAATGGCAATCAAATTTATACACAAGATTATACCACAACGGGTGGTACAAATTGGACAACAACAGGCAATGGACGTGGGGTGGCAGTAGGTAATTTAATTGTTCCTGCTGGTACAACACAAATTAATCCTACAGTAGTAAGCAATGGTTCTGGTGGTGCCATTTTTGCTTTTCAGGATTCAAGAGCAAGCATCTATTATCGTATTCTGATGTATCAAAACATCAATTCTAATGGTACGTTAGGAAAACTTTCTTATACGCCTGCAACAACACCTACTGTAAGTGCTTCATCAACAGCAAACTGTGGTACACATTCTACCACTTTGAGTATTGCAACAGGTACTCTAAATGATGCATCCACTTGGTCTTGGTATAGCGGAAGCTGTGGAGGTACAACTGTAGGAACAGGTACTTCACTTTCTGTATCTCCCGCATCAACTACTACTTATTATGCCCGTGGAACAGGTGCTTGTGTTACGAGTAGTGCTTGTGCAAACGTCACCATTACAGTTAGTTCTGCAACTCCTGCTACACCTGGAACAATTTCAGCTAGCGGAAGTTTAAGTGCACCAAATTATAGTATTAGTTCGGTTACAAATGCCACTTCTTACACTTGGGCTCTACCTACGGGTTGGTCAATAAATAGTGGACAAAGTACAACGTCAATCAGTGGTACACCCGGAAGTAACAATGGCAATGTTTCTGTAACAGCTTCAAATGCTTGTGGAACAAGTGCTACTAAGACTTTAGCAGTGACAGGTAATTATACTTGGACTGGTGCAACGAACACTAACTGGAGCCTAACTAGTAACTGGAATAGTGGTGTAGTGCCAATAAGTTCAACAAATGTAGTGATACCAATCGCTGCATCAAATCAACCCACTTTAACTGCTGATGTCTCGGTTAGTACTATCGAAATTAGCGGAAGCTTAACTATTAATGCTCATATACTTACACTCACAGGAGCAGTTACAGGGGCAGGTAGTCTTAAAGGTTCTACGACCTCTTCATTGGTAATTGCGGGTACAGTAGGTACTATTAATTTTAATCCAAGTAATAACAGTTTGCAAAACCTTACAATTACAAGTGGTTCAGCAACTTTGGGCAATGCACTGAATGTGTATGGCATCTTTACACCTACTGCCGGAACTTTTACCACAGGAGGATACCTAACTTTAAAATCTACCTCAATTAGTAATACCGCAATTGTAGGTGTTGTAGGCGGTACTGTTAGTGGCACAGTAACAGTTGAAAGGTTTATACCTAAAGGCTTCCGTGCATATAGAGATCTGAGTGCAGGTGGCGTATACAGTGCAACCAATTATCTCTTCAACACTTGGCAAGCTAGCGGAACAAATACGCCAGGATATGGTATTTTCATCACTGGAAAATTGGATACGATCATTAAACATAATGTCGTAGATGGCATAACAGGAGTTGATCATTCATTAACAGGTAACCCTTCAGCGTTCTATTACAGGGCAGGTTGGGATACGATCAAGAATACAAAGACTGAGCTTTTAAATCCTTACCAATCTTACCGAATTTTAGTTAGGGGTGACAGAAACTTCGATTTGGATACATCAGGAGTATTAATGATTACTGGACCAACTCAGTTAGCCATGAATGCATCCACCACAATTAAGGCAACAGGTAATTTGATTACAGGAAACGTTACGTTTACTACTAGCGGAGTTACAAATGGAGTTTATACAAATAATATTGGGTTGAACAATGCATCAAATGGTTTTAGTTATGTGGCTAATCCCTATGCTTGTCCGATTGATTTTCATAACATCTATACGAGTAATCATTTAACTAATATCGATCCTCGGTATTATTATCTCGATCCTACTATTGGTTCTACAGGTGCTTATGTATCATATAATGCAGCTAGTGGTGCTTCAAGTAATAATGCGCCTTACGGAAAGTTCATACAGGCAGGACAAGGATTTTTGATTAAAAACACATCCTCTTCACCTCAATTGTTAATTACAGAAGCTGATAAATCAATTCTTTCAACTTCTAAGACTGCTGTCTTTGGTGAAACAACAACAAATAGCAAAATTGCATTTAGCTTATTAAAGCAAGGCGAAGGAGTTACTTCGAAAATGGATGGTGCAGTAGCTGTATTTGGTGCACAATTCAGTAATGCATTAGGAATTGAAGACAACACGAAGATGAATAATGAAAGTGACAATTTTTCACTAACAGAAGGCAGTCTAAACTTAAGTATTGATGGCAGGTTACCTGCAACAACGGATGATGTAATTCAATTGGGACTAGGACAATTGAGTGGAATAAAATATCAATTGGTAATAGATGCATCTGCTTATTCAGGATTGAATCCATTTTTGCAAGATGCATACACGAACACCACAATAGCTATTGGAACTCAGGTTGATACGATTGCTTTTACAGCTTACGCTAGTATTGCGGCAAGCTATCAAAACCGATTCAGCATCATCTTCAAACCAACTACTCTTGCGGTTAACAGTATAGTTGCTAATGCGACTGCAAAAGGAAATATTGCAACAATTATATGGAATACTATTGGAGAAAGTGGTGTTGATAAGTTTGAAGTAGAGAAATCAACAGACGGTTTAAATTTCACTTCAATTGCACAACAACCCGCTAAGAATACTACAACAGCCAACTATACTGTAACAGATAATAATGCGGTTTCAACCACATATTACCGCATCAAGTCTATAAGTATAAACGGAAGTATTGCATACAGCAATGTTGTAATATTAACCACTCAAAACTTACCAATTACTACTATCTATCCGAATCCATTGACAGGTAAAACCCTGAATGTTCAATTGGGTAATGCTGTAGCAGGTAAGTATGTAGCAAAAATCACAAATTCGCTGGGTCAAAAAGTAGCAGAAGAAACAATTAGTCATACCGGACTAGTTGTAACACATGCAATCATCATCAAGCAAGCAATTGCTGTAGGTGTTTATACAGTTACAATTCATTCGGTAGATAATCAACAATTGATTCATTCATCTACCCTTACTGTTAATTAATAATACAAAGAATTAAAGGGAGTCGATTGTTTTCCTTTAATTTTAATCACATTAAATATATAAATATGAAATTGATTGCAAATAAGGTTTTTAAGGCTGTTTTAGTTATTTTAATCAGCGTATTTGTGAGTAAAAGTTTGCATGCTCAAACTCCTGCAGACGATCCCGGTATTGGTGGGCCGGGTACATCAGATTCTGCACCCGCAGGTGACGGTGCACCTATAGTTCCGTTAGATGGCGGTATGAGTATCATGTTGATTGCTTCGGGCATTGGCTATAGTGCAAAGAAGTTGAGAAAAAAGGAATTATAGATAAATGATAATGAAGATTTGTTTTCAAAAGGAGATCCGCTTTCTGCGAGGTCTCCTTTTGATTAATACAACAATAATTATTATACTTTAATCAAACCCACCGTTACAGCGTATTTATATAATCCTTCCGTTGAATCGACCTTTAACTTTTTGAAAATCCTACTTAATCTTTTTTTGTACCCACTTGGTGAAATACTCTGTTCAACTGCTTTTTCTGTATATGATTTTTGTAAGGTTAAATACCTCACTAACTGCATTTCTTGCTCATTTAAGGAGTCTAGTCCATCCATCAATTCTTTTAAAGACATCTGCATTCTCTTTTTGGCAAAAGCGTACAATGAGGGATTTTTAAAATAGTTTTCTCCTGCTACTATTTTTTTTATCGCTTCATTAAGGTTATCATTTTTGCTAACATCTTGCTTACTAATATAACCATCTGCCCCACACCTTACAAATAAACAGAGGGAGGAGGGTTCATCAATATCACTAAAAATCAATACTGGAATGGTGGGGTATTTTTCCTTAATCCAAGCCGTAGCATCGTAACCATTCATTTCTGGCATGCTTAAATCCATCAGCACAATGGCGGGGATATAATTCTCTAAGGGGAAGCGTATGGTAAAGTCCTTACCATTTTCATATTCATGAAACTGATAGGTATTAGGATATTCATAGTTCATCAATTTAATAATGGAACTCCTTAATGGGTGGTAATCATCTATAAATGCAATGGATATCATACTAGTGATTAAAAACTTAAAACATAAATTTTATAAACTCAACAAAAGTATTAAGTAGCTACCAGTAAAAGAAACAGTTTAGAAAAAGTGCCCGACAGGGTCCCTTTGTATGAGATAATTCCTTGTATTTTTGCGTGTTAAATTTTAAGAATTAAAGTACAATTCAGTATCAATTTTTTTTTAGAAAATATTTCTAATTATTTCCTTAAAAAGTTAAAATTGATGGATTTATGAAAAACATCTCGATAGAATATTATTAAAGTTTTAAAATACACTAAATGAATATGAAAAGTTTTAATATTATTAGTACTCATAACAAAGGAAGCCCAAGTATCTACATTATTCTGCATTGTTTTTTAAGAAAGCTTTCAAATTGAAAATTTTAATAGTTAAAAGAAAATGAAAAACATATTAATATTAGCATTAGTTATTCTAACAATAGCAAGTTGTAAGAAAAGTACAAAGACTACAAGTTCTCCAACCGACACATCAAGCATAGTTGGCAATTGGAAATGGATAGAAACCCAATTCGGATATGGTCCTAGCGACTCAAACCCTTTAAGACCACAATATGCAGGGTATCAAAAGGTATTATCTCTAACTACTGACCATAGTTTTATACTAAAAAAAGACAATGTAATCATTGATTCGGGCACTTACACACATGGTCATGCCAATTATGTAGATTCCTTCTTTAATGAAAGATTTATTTATGATAGCATATTGTATTATCATAAAGGGATTAAAAGTTCAAATATAGACTACTACAAAATTTACAATGACACACTCCTTTTTGATCCTGGAATTATACATATACTAGGAGCTGCATCTGTTTTTTGGAAAAAACAATAAATTGAAACAATGTCGTAAATTAAGGGCACTATCCGAAAATTAGGGTGTCAGCCTGAGGCAGTAATTAGAGTTTCTCAAGTTTTTTGAGATGACATCGCAGTTGGTTACGAATATCAGCAAGACTGTCACACTGAGTTTATCGAAGTGCAAGCAACTATAACCATTCGACCCGACTTCGAGAGCCTCAGTCTGACAGGTTGATTATCGATGAGTCCATTACAATTTATAAGATGTCATTAGCAGCCTGTCGAAGGCGCACAAAGAAGGAAATAACCTTAATTTAGACCGGTTTCGACAAGCTCAACCTGACAGCTGTTTCTTAACTTAACGACATTGTTAAATAAATAGTGAATAAAATGAAAAGAATAATCGTTATAGTATTATTAATCCTAGTGCTAGCAAGTTGCAAAAAAAATTCAACAGCTTCAGTTATTTTTAATGATACTTCAGGAATCGTAGGTAATTGGAAATGGATACAAACGTTAAACTATTACTTACCATATTGCGATTCAAACCCCATGACACCAATATATGCTAGCTATCAGAAAATGGTGAGTTTTAACGCAGACCAAAGCTTTGTAGTCACAAAAAACAATGTACTCATCGATTCAGGAACTTTTAAACACGGACATGGTACCTATACAATGCCAGGTCTGCCAGTTAAAGTATTTATATATGATAGTATCCTATATTATCATAATGGAATTCATAATAAAGACAGTGTAGATTATTACAAAATATCAACGGATACATTGTGTTTTAGTATAGGATTGAGAGGACTCCTTGGCAGCGGCAACCCAATAACTTGGAAAAAAAGTAATTTTAATCGCAAAATTTATTCTTAATATTCCTAATCAAAACATCTTTTTTAATTTAACCTAACTAGAATCATTCTTCTTACTAACAAAACTCATGTTACACTAAATAACAAACCTTCACCTTTGCATCGTCAATGAAAAAGAGGCTACGTTCAGCCAAATTCACATTCATCTCATCTTCTCTAAAAGTTTACGCATAAAATTTTATTGGTTCTGTTCAATTGGATTTGAATAGTTGTTTGTATTCACAAAAGAAATGAAGTTGAATGAAGTCAATATCAGATTGATTTTATTTCAAATCAGCTTGTTTCGAAGTGGTTTAACTCTATTTGACTTCTTAATTAAGTGATTCAGGTTGTTTTTCGGGCATTTATGAACCCCGCCAAGGTTATTTGAATGTTCGCCATGGTTTTTTGAATCTCCGCCAAGTCGCTGTAGAGTTCGCCAAGGTGATTTAATCATCAAATGACCTGAAAATACTTTCAAATCAGGCGAATATGAAACAGTATAAGTTGGGCAATGGTTTCACCACCTGATTTTAGATTCAAATAAACTGAAAATGCTTTCAAATCAGGTGAAAATGGAACAGCTTTTTTCGAGTTCTATTTTGAAGAAATTAATTACAAGGATAAAAAATATTTTTTCATAACAGTTCCTTCATAGGAATTGACAATATTTCAGCACATGTTAACATACGTAGAAGGGGCAGATGGTAAATTCAGAATTCAAATTGGCACATTCGATGACAATTTTTATAAGTACAAGGATATTTTTAATGTCCCTCCACTTAAAATCTCACAATTAACTACAGGAAGAAAGTTGTTGGATTTTTATTCAACAAGAAATGACATTGTTCAGCAATTTGCTTATGGAAGTACAGGATATAAGGATGAAATCCGTCATGGAAATGGGACTTTAGTTTTAGGTGCCATTCCAGACCTTAATCCATTACCTACTGTATTGCCTACTCTTTGTATTCCAAATATAGAAGGGTTGTTTAGGGAAATAATAGGACTCCTAGTTACATCTGGAAAATTGTCAGAAAGTATCGCTCAGGATTTAGGCATCTTAAAATCAATTTCAGTCGAAGATATTGAAGAAGGACAACCGAATTTGACCGTTAAATTAGTAGGAGGTGGTTATCCTATTTTGCATTGTGATATGCTATTTTTTGAAGGCTATGAAATTTGGAAAGACGAAGGAACAGGCTATAAAAAGGTGGATACAAGCAGTCATGCAAAATATACCGACATCTCTCCATTGCCTGCAAAAGGAGTGACAGTTACCATTAAGTATAAAACCATTTATAAGTACAAAAATGCTGTAGTTGGAAAATGGAGTGTAGAAGTTGTTGTTCCACTTTATGGACATGTATAGATAAAAGTTGAGTTACCATGTATTCAAAAAAAGAATTCATTACAATTAAGTTTATCTCAACCTCAAAAAGTCTATAAATCCTCGTTAATATTAATTAATCGGGTGAATATTAAATTGGTACCGTACTCAATTATGTAAAGTTTACCTATTATTGCAACTTAAATTTATTACAATGAGTAAAGTTACTAGACCTAGTTATACAAGTACAATTACAAAAGATAAGAAACAGGTTCCCTTAACACCACTTTTCGATAAAAACAATTTTTTATGGATGATTATTGGTGGCGTTATCATTGCCTTAGGCATGTTTTTGATGAGTGGAGGTAAAAATCAGGATCCAAATGTTTTTGACACTAAAGTTGTTTATAGCACAACAAGAATTACGATTGCGCCTTTATTGATTGTAGGTGGACTAATTTTAGAATTTTTTGCTATTTTCAAGAAGACAAAGACTGCTGAATAAAACAGTTTCAATAGATTAAAAAAGCGACGGAAGTGATTTCGTCGCTTTTTTTTGTGCAAAAAAGTATTCCTCAGGAGGTTAGCTTTACCACAAAGTAAACAAGGAAAAAACAAGTAACACAAAGTTTTACAGTCAAATTTAACCAAACTAAGTTCCCTCCTCAGAAGGTTTTACCACAATGGGCATAGGGTTTTGTACAAAAAAATGAAGATTAGAATCTATTCCAGATCCTTATCTGCCATTTTATTTTCAGAAATCCTTGTGTTCCTTGTTTTATCTTGGTTTCCCTTGTGGTAAAACCTCCTGTGGTGAAACAAGATTTTAAATTAAAATCAAACAAACCCTTACATATTTTTGTGTCTCTTAGTGAAATTCCTTGTGCTCCTTGTGGTAAAACCTCCTGCATTGTAACTATTTATCAACTCATCATTAAAAACTGATTATACATTGTTATGTTTGTTGTTAAACTTTTCACATGAGCATTAATACTATTATTGATTTTCTTGAGCCTGTCAACAGATATGAACTCAGTAATGATATTGGGTATAAAGACACACAACTCGGTCGTCATATTGCTGTTTATGAAGAAGATGCATTTCCGGATATTACAGAAGCAGATATGGTAATAGTGGGTTGTGGAGAAATGCGTGGAGAAGGGGGTATCAATAATACGGATGCGCCAAATGCCATAAGATCGGCTTATTACAGTCTTTTTCATTGGCATTCGACTGTAAAAGTTGCTGATGTAGGTAATGTGAAAGTGGGTGCTAGTATTCAGGACTCATACGCAGCATTGAAAACTGTTGTGAAACAATTGCTTGAACTAGGCAAACGAGTGGTCGTTTTAGGAGGTAGTCATGATGTTACCCTTGCTCAATATGAAGCCTATGCCTCGATGGAAAAAATAATTGAAGCCACTTGTGTCGATTCAAGAATCGATTTGGATATGGATAGTGTATTGCCCTCCGATAACTTTTTGATGGAAATGCTCACCGGCACACCAAATTATGTTCGACACTATAATCATATCGGGTTTCAAAGCTATTTTGTTCATCCACAGATGCTTGAAGTAATTGATAAACTTAGGTTCGATTGTTTCAGGGTAGGAAAAGTAAAAGAGAGTCTCGAAGAGATGGAACCTCCGATCAGAAATAGTCACTTGTTAAGTTTCGACATTGCAGCAATTCAACATGCACACGCGCCTGCAAACAGACTTACTCCAAATGGATTTTCTGGAGAAGAAGCCTGTACTTTGATGCAGTATGCAGGGATGAGTCCTAATATTAGCAGTATTGGTATTTATGGTTATAATACTAATTTAGATAGTCACGGAATGACAGCCATTCAAATTAGTCATTTACTTTGGTACTTAATGGATGGAATTTATAAGGGCAAACAAGAAGCGTCGCTTGATGACCGATCTAATTTTTACGAATACAATCTTGCCTTCGCAGAGATTGAAACAGTTTTCTTACAAAGTAAACGTACCGGCAGGTGGTGGATGCAGCTTAACCATGATAAATTTGTTGCCTGCAGTAAATTAGATTATCTGATTGCAAGCAATAACGATATGCCTGAAAGATGGTTAAGGGCAATGGAGAGGCTTTAAAAAGTGGTGAGTGGTGAGTAGAAAGTGGTGAGCTATTTCCTAGAATCAATTAAAAAAACATAAGGAAGTTGTACATAATAAGTTGTACGATATAAGTTGTACGTTATAAGTTGTACGTTGTACGTTATAATGCGAATCAAGGGTTGAAAGTACCGTTAGGTACTAAATATTGGTAGTAAAATATTAAAATGAAGGCTTGAAGTGCCGTAGGTACGACATAATTTGCGTTTGAAACTATAAAAAGTGTTTCTTTTAAGCATTTTAAAATGATATTTCGTCCCTACGGGACTTTTATGCAATTATTATTCACCTGTTTCCTACCGATATTTCGTGCCTACGGCACTTATCCTAGCGTATTTCAACCCTTGATTCGCATTTGTAAGTTATGCGTTATAAATAAAACTCACTTACTTTAAATACAAGTGGTTCATCTATTTTAGTTACATTCCCAAAAAGGGAAGGACAAGGAACCACTAATTGTTAAAAAAACGAATTTGCACGACTTCATTGGATAAATACTTGTGTTAGTTGTAAAAAACATTGTTTTCTTTGTGGTAAAAAAATCCCAATCAGTAAAAATTTCAATTTAAATAAACAATTATGAAAAATATTTTTGACATTAATGATGTAAATGAAATACTAGCACGTATTTCGAAGTTAACCCCTGAAACTAAAGGACTTTGGGGCAAGATGACAGTTTCGCAAATGTTAGCACACTGCAACGTTAGCTATGAATTAGTGTATGAAAACAAACATCCCAAACCAAATTTGTTTATTGGATTTATTCTAAAAACATTTGTAAAAAAGATTGTAGTAAACGAAACTCCATACAAACAAAACAGTGGCACTGCCCCAAGTTTTGTGATAAAAGATGATAAGGATTTTGAAAAAGAAAAGACGCGTTTAATAGAATATATTAAAAAGACACAAGAACTAGGAGCAACATATTTTGATAATAAGGAATCACACTCATTTGGAATATTAAATAAAACAGAATGGAACAATATGCTTTACAAACATTTGAACCATCATCTGAGTCAGTTTGGCGTATAGTTTTCTAGTCGATATTATTAGTTTGAACCTTAATGAAGTCTTCGCTTATAGCGGAGCCTTCATTAAAATAATGACATTGTCTTAATTCTACATTACCTCTTTTAAAAAGGATTCAATGGCTTCGCCAATTTCCTTATTCTTACCACTAAGCCCGTGCCCTCCTCCCGGAATAGTTATGAATTGATTCTTTACACCTGCTTCGTCTAATTTCTTGTGCAATTCAACAGACTGTTGATAGGGAACCGTTTTATCTGCATCTCCATGAATAATTAATACAGGAGGACTTGATTTTTTCACATAATAGATAGGTGAAACCGATGCCAATAGATCTTTATTGCCAATATAATTGCCAAGCCATAAAGCTGCCGACTGATTACGTTCAACACCCGGAACAGTTAAATCGGTTGGACCATATTTATCAATAATTGCTTTTATAGTAAAGGCATCGATGTTTTTAAAAGCCACATCAAAACGATGTTCCTTTTGGAGTAATCCTGCCATCAATGCCAAATGCGCTCCTGCACTTGACCCCATAACAATTATTTTATCCTTATCTATATTTAATTCTTTGGCGTGTTGAACAACATATAATATGGCAGCACGAACATCCTCAATTGCAGCGGGTGCAGTTGCTACATCTGATAGTCTATATTCAATATTTGCCACCGCAAATCCATTTTTATAGAATCCTCCAAAACCTGATTGCCCCTCTTTTGTACCTATTCTCCATCCTCCACCATGAATATTAAATACAATCGGAGTCGGTTTATTAGCTGTGGGGTTATAATAAATATCTTCCCTACCCTTCCAATCTCCCACTATAGCATACACTTCATCAATTTTAGTAAGATAGCCATTCGGAAGCGATGATTTAAACTCACTAGCAGGTGTCTGAGCAAATAGATTTGCTGCAGATAGAACAAGAAATAATAAGAGAATCCTCTTCATTTTATTTTATTTAATGTAAAGTCAATTAATCAGGATTGAAATAATACTAGAATCGATATCGCTAAATTTCTAATCACTATTCAATGCGGTTGCTAATTCAGCTATAAAAGGAAAGTTTCTATTAAAGCGAAGACAACCTTAATTTAATAACAGCAAATCTTTAATTATAAATTCACTTTACAGGTTTATACTTTTATTACGTCCCACAAAGGACTAGCCTAATATTGATGATGCTTTTCTTCCAATATTTCGCGCATACGCCACTTAATCTAGCTTATTTAAACCTTTACTTCGCCTTACACTTCACACCTCACACCTTACACCTTAGACCTTAGACCTTACACTTTATACCTTATACCTTACACCTTACCCCTTTCCTCCTGCCCTGCCTTTTACCTATAACTTAAAACCTATAACTTAAAACTTATTACTAACAAGCTATCTCAATACCATTTGTCTATCCGCATCGAGTCGAACTAAAATAAATAATAGAATAGTAAAGCTTAGCAAGGACGAACCACCATAACTGATGAGAGGCAGTGTTATACCAATAATTGGGAAAAGACCAATAGTCATACAAACGTTTACCACTATATGGAAAAACAAAATACTTGCTACACAATAAGCATATACACGACTAAATGTGCTTCGCTGTTTCTCTGCTAAATTTATTATCCTCAGCAATAAAAAGAAATAAACGCCAAGAAATAGAGCACTTCCCACTAAACCGAATGCCTCTCCAATACTCGTAAATATAAAGTCGGTATGTTGTTCCGGAACATACTTTCCTCTAGTCTGTGTTCCTTTCAAGAAGCCCTTTCCTATTAATCCTCCCGAACCAATGGCAATTTTACTTTGACGTACATTGTAGTCATCAGGCTTTTTTGCAGCCTTCTCTTTATCTGCTACACGTCTCAGGGCACTCTTATTTTGGCTACAATCATAGTCTTTACCAACCATGCTAAAAATACGGGTGCTTTGGTAACATTGAAAAACATTATTAAAAATATAAGGGACAGCGAATCGTTGAACACTCACACAAATAGCCCAAATTGCAATGATCGTTACCAAGAGATTCCTATTTCGTTTTCTAGCCCTTTTGGTAAAATAGATAGTAGCACCTGCAATTACAGTTAATGCTAATGCCAATATGTTAGGATCTACAATTAAGGTAGCGATGACTAAAGCTGCAAATGAAAAACCAATGATCAATAACGCAGGCGGCAATCCTTCGCGATACATGACTATAAAAAAGGAAAAGTAAACGAGGGCAAGTCCAGTTTCATTTTGAAGCACAGATAAAATGGCAGGAGAAAGCGCAATGCAGCCTCCAATAATCTGTGATCGGAGTTTAGAGAAATCTGTTTCCTGTCGGGATAGAAATTTAGCTAGTGCAAGAGAGGTAAATATTTTGCAGATCTCTGCGGGTTGCAAATTGAATCCTCCTCCTAAAGGAATCCAACTTTTTGATCCATTTATATTCTTACCAATTACAAAAGTGGCTAACATAAGCAGCATCCCAAAGGCATACATCATGTTAGCAAATGCTGTGAAGAGTTTACTGTCGGCCAAAAGAATGAACATTGCCACGACTACACAAATACTAGTAAAAATTAGTTGTTTACTGTAATTTGTCTTACCTGCAATGAACGATTGAAAAATATTGATGCCCGGTTTAAATTCTACCATGAAAATACAAAGAATGCCAATAGCCACTAAAACTGCATAGGTCCATACTATCACCCAATCTATTCCTTGAGAAATCTTTTTATTATTTTTTGAATTTGTCATATCGGGTTATGCTTTGGCAACTTTTTTAGTGAAATAATATTGTTTATCATCCGCCAATATCGCCGCACTATTAAATGTAAATGACTTCTTCTTGTTATTGCCCTCTTTTGGTTTACTAATCATTGGCTTTTCTGTGATTCGATCAGTCGTATCAATGCTAATTTCTTCCTCTGTAGTGTCCTCTTCCTCTTTTTCCTTTTGTTGTTGAATGAATAAGTTAAGTTTAGCTTGTTTGATAGAATCCATCCTTGCCATTGCAATTCTCATCATCGGAGGTATTAAATTCTTTTTTGCCAATTCCTCCACTTTTGCATTCCTCACAGGCCCTTCAATTGAGTCTTTAATATATTGTTCAATCATTAAACTTGCAATAGGCGCAGAAGATTGTGATCCAAATCCTGCATTTTCACAAATAATGGCAATAGCAATTTTAGGATTATTTCGAGGGGCAAAGGCGCCAAAAAATGCATGATCTTTCTGTTTTGTCATCACTCCGTCTACTTTGGCAGAGTTTTGCACAGTACCTGTTTTACCACAAACAACAATACCCGGAACCTTTGCTTCTGCTCCTGTTCCAAATTCCATAACAGCCTGCATACCATTTTGAACTTCTTCAAAAATGCTATCAGGAATATCTTTTGTAGTGTGCTTTATCTTAAAAGTATCTAACAAACCATACACATCGCCCCCCTCAATTGAATCGACAAGATGCGGCGTATAGTAATATCCTTTGTTAGCAATTGTTGCCATCACATTTGCTAATTGAACGATAGTAGTCTGTACTTCACCCTGACCAATAGAATTAGAGATGATATTACATGAGTTCCAGTTTCTTCCAAATATTTTCCTATAGTAAGAGGAAATAGGAAGGTTACCATTCTTTTCTGAGGGTACATCTACACCAAGCCTTTTTCCTAATCCAAAAGAATAAGCATATTCATTAAACTTAATTAACGCACTATCAGCATTACCAAATTTTTGTTGATCGAGTGTACGCTTAAACACAGTAGCAAAAAAGGTATTACAACTGTGTGCAATGCCCTCCTTAAAATTAAAATAACCTGGATCCAAACATTTTGGTTTACCGTTACCGCATCCATAAAAAGCACCGGAGCATCCAATACGAGTATTTGCAGTTATTACACCTTCTGTCAAACCTACAACACCCACAATTGTTTTAAAAGTAGAACCCGGAGAATATTTACTACTTACCGTTCTATTTATTAAAGGAAGACGCGGGTCAAGAGCGAGTTCTCCATAATGACGACGGCGTTGATTACCCGTCAAATAATTTGGATCATAAGTAGGCGCACTAACCATACATAGAATTCCCCCTGTTTTCGGGTCAATTGCAACGATACTACCCACTTTGTTGGTCATAAGCTTTTCACCTAGCTTTTGAAGATTAACATCGAGACTTAAATGAAGATTTTTACCTGCAACGGCAACTGTGTCATACCTGCCATTTTCGAAAGGCCCTTGAATCCGGCTTTTATTATCTCTAATAAAACGCTTTACTCCTCTTTTACCCATCAATACTTTTTCATAATAACGTTCTAAACCTGTCATTCCCGCATAATCACCATTTTCATAGCCCTCATCTTTATGTTTCCGTAAAAAAGAGGTATCTACTTCGGCTATATAACCTAATACATTGGCAGCGGTACTAAAGGGATAGCTTCTAGCGGAACGCTCACTTAAAATAAATCCAGGAAATTTAAACATGTTCTCGTTGAGACCGGCATACATTTCAGGCGAAAGAAGTGGTTCGAAAACGCTTGGACGAACAATTCCATTTCTAAAGCCGATTTCCTTGATTCTCCTTTTATATTCGATGGAGTCGATGTTGAGCAGTTTGCATAGTGTCAATGTATCAACGCCTTTTGCTTCAACAGGTGTAACCACTAAATCGTACATGATTGTATTTTCAAGGATACTCTTATTGTTACGATCATAAATTATTCCTCTATCAGGATATATAATTTTACGATAAATGGCATTGTTTTCAGCAGCCAATTTATATTTAGCAGAAAAGACTTGAAGATTCACTAATTGACCGATAATAACCAAAAACACAAAGCCAAATGCTATTTGAATAATGCCACTACGACTTTGATTAAATACAGACATATTTTAATAACTATTAATTATCTATGAATTTTTGCACTTCATGTGAGCGAAAAATACATTATTTACAAGTTGCAATTGATGTATCACTTCGTCAGTTCGAAACAAAAATAAGAGGTTTGCTTTGCGAATATGAAAGGAAATTTATTTGGCAGTAAAATAATTCAATATTACTAGATCAAAGAAGGGATTTGCCTTTGAAAGTCTATGACTTGTTGATTTAAAAGAATTTATCTTAAACCCTGATTAGGCAATAGGATTCTACTCCAATTAATAACTCACCTTACGCAACAATTATTAAAGGATATTAAGCCTAATTTATATTCTTAAACACAAAGACACAAATACTCAAAGTAGCTCAAAGAAAAAATGAAGTATGGATACTAATGAAGTGCTTTAAAGAACTTAGTGCCTTTGCGACTTAGTTTCTTTGTGGCAATAGAAATAAAAAAAGACAAAAAAACATTTGATTCAATCTATGCGTAAGGTGAGTTAATAATTACTTCAAACACAAGCCTTAGTTTGATTTGTTTGACTTCAACGTAATATATTATGTCTTCAATACAAAAATCTGCGCAAAAACTTGTCTTTTATGTATTTATTAATTTCACAACGAGTCTATTGCATAATCTGGGTTAAACTAAAAGATTATGTCTTTTTGAACTAAACTCCCCCTTCTTTTTGACAGGTCAACAACTAATTACTTGTCATCATGTCAGTAATAATTTGATGGTATTGTGTTTGATAAATGGTTGAAACGCTAGCAGACTACTTGTTTGAAATAATATTTTTCGAAAAAGGGGTTCGTTCAGAATAAACATTAAATAAAAAAAACAGGATATGCAAAAAGGACAAATTAGAGTACAAACGGAGAACATTTTTCCGATTATCAAGAAGTTTTTGTACAGTGATCATGAGATTTTTTTGCGCGAATTAGTAAGTAACGCAATTGATGCTTCTCAAAAGATTAAAACATTATCAAGTATTGGTGAAGCAAAAGGAGAATTAGGGGATTTGAGAATTGATGTAATACTTGACAAGAACGAAAAAACGCTTACCGTACAGGATAAGGGCGTTGGTATGACTAAGGAAGAGGTTGATAAATACCTAAATCAAGTAGCATTTAGTGGTGCAGAAGAATTTTTGACAAAATACAAGGATGCCAACATCATTGGTCACTTCGGATTGGGCTTTTATAGTTCGTTTATGGTGAGTGAGAAAGTAGATGTATTAACTCAATCACATAAAGAAGAGGCACCTACAGTATTTTGGAGTTGCGATGGCAGCCCTGAATTTGAATTGTATGAAGTAGAAAAGAAAGAAAGAGGTACTAAAATTATCATGCACATCAACGAAGAAAGTGCTGAGTTTTTGGATGCATTACGTATCAAGAATATTCTTGAAAAATTCTGCAAATTCTTACCAGTGCCAATTTTCTTTAGCGAAGCAGGTGCAAAAGAAGAAGATATCAAACAAATAAATAATCCTAATCCAATTTGGACAAAGAAACCAAGTGAATTATCGGATGAAGACTATACTAACTTCTACAGAGAATTGTATCCTATGGGCGAAACGCCTTTGTTTTGGATACATTTAAATGTGGATTATCCTTTCAATTTAACAGGTATTCTTTACTTCCCTAAGATTAAGCAGACCTACGAAATACAAAAAGATAAGATACAATTGTATTGTAATCAAGTATTTGTTACTGATGAAGTGAAGGAAATTGTTCCTGAATTTTTGATGCTATTACATGGCGTAATCGATAGCCCTGATATTCCTTTAAATGTTAGTCGTAGCTATTTGCAAGGCGACCCTAATGTGAAAAAAATCAATAGCTATATTTCTAGGAAAGTAGCAGATAAATTAGAAGAAATATTTAGAAATGATCGCGAATCTTTCCAAGACAAATGGGAAAGTTTAGGATTATTTGTGAAATATGGTATGATGACCGATGATAAATTTCTTGAAAAAGGAAATAAGTTTTTGGTAATGGAAGATGCCACATCTCCACAAACAGTTACTGAAGAAGATGGTCAAGTAAAAACAAAGAAAGTATTTTACACTTTAGATGAGTATAAAGCTGCAACAGAAGCATTGCAAAAGAATAAAGAAGGAAAGAACATCATTCTTTATACTACCGACCCTATTCATCAGGATGCCTATATTCAGCATTGTATTGCGAAAGGATATATTGTGATTAAATCTGAAACGCTTGTTGATGCAGCCTTCATTAATCACATGGAAATGAAGTGGGAAAATGTAAGTTTTGTACGTGTTGATGCTGACATTGTTGATAATCTGATAGATAAACAAGAAAACAATGAGAGTGTTTTAAGTAAGGATGACACTGAAACCCTAAAGAAATTATTCGAATTTCCAGCAAATAATCTTCATTTAACTGTTGAGGTTAAGGGGTTAATTAATAATCCTGCTCCAGTTGTTGCTACTCGTCCTGAATTTATGAGAAGGATGAAGGATATGGGTGCAGCAGGTGGTGGAATGGGTGCTTTTTATGCACAAATGCCAGATGAAGTTACTTTGACTGTTAATGGTAATCACCCAATTTATCAATCGCTATTAAAAGAAAGCGATATAGATAAGCAAGGAAAGCAAATTAGAAACTTAGCAGATTTAGCCTTGTTATCACAAGGTTTATTGAAAGGAAATGATTTGACAACTTTTATCAATAGAAGTGTTGAATTGATGAACTAGTCTTTTTTTTATCTATTTAGGTTATACTAAATTTAGTGTGGAACCATTTTTAAACGGAGAATTTGAAATTAAGTAGCATTTTATTGATTATAATAGAGAAAATGTCTAAAACAATTATTTCATTTACCAATAAATATGCAAACAGAAATCTAATTCTCACACA
>CANCPA010000015.1 GCA_947379895.1 Chitinophagaceae bacterium
GACTACAAGCACCTTTTTGAAATAAAATTGAATAATAAGTAGGTGTAATCATCTAAAAAATCAACAAGACTAAGGGATATACATAGAGATTTAACAGGATCAGTTCAAAAATTTAACAAATGGAGAAAATTAGCTGCAATGTGGGTTAAACGAATTTAAATATGATTTAGGCATAATTACAAATAGTCTAGATGTGATTATAAGTACTTGAATTCACTACATTTATGGGTAATTCTGCTATATTCCTAGGCCTAGCAACAGGACAATTCATACATCAGATGTTAGTATGGTTTATATTAACTTTCGTATACACTCCATTTAATTAAGAATATATAGGACGTAACTACTATTAGATAATTCCTAGCTACGTTTATTACATGTCTAATTATGGCAGAATCAGTGATAACTACAGATGAAAGAGGGATAGTTACGAATACATTCCATTTGATTAAGAATATATAGAACGAAGTTATTGTTAGATAATTCCTAGCTGCGTTTATTTTATACCTAATTACAGCTGAATCGATAATACTTATAAATGTTATGAAATTAATTTTGTCTACTGCATTCTAAATTAGGAATTTGAACTAAAAAAAAGGATTATTGAACTTGATAAAAGATAATTCCTTTTACCATAATTCAATAATCCTTATTAAATATACTAATTATTAAAATTCTTAGTTTCTAAGTTTACTATTCTTCTTGCTGTAAGTAAAGTAAATGATGAAGCCTAATAATAACCAAACAATCAATCTTAGCCAGTTTGTCCAGCCTAATCCAAATATCATTGCACCACAAACTATAATGCCTAATATAGGAACAAAAGGAACCCAAGGTGTTCTGAATTCACGTTTCATTTCGGGATTTGTCTTGCGTAAAACAATTACAGCAACACAAACTAGCATAAATGCGAATAGGGTTCCAATACTTGTCATATCTCCCACAATATCTCCCGGGATAAAGGCCGAAAATAAGCCTACTAATATTAATATAAACAGACTCGCCTTGTGTGGTGTCTGATATTTTTCATGAACGTCGCTAAATATTTCAGGTAATAATCCGTCCTTACTCATTGAATAGAAAACCCTTGATTGTCCCAATAACATGACTAAAATCACCGAGGAAAATCCGCCTAATATTGCAACAGTAACCAATTTTCCAAGCCAGCCAAATCCAATCATGTATTTATTAATGGCAAAGGCAACAGATGCCTCCTTTCCAGTTGTTCTGAAATCTTCAACACTCGCAACACCTGTTAATACATGTGCAAATAAGATGTATAATACCGTACAAACAGCTAATGATCCGAGGATACCAATAGGCATATCTCGTTTAGGATTTTTAGCTTCCTGCGCGGCAGTACTTACAGCATCGAAGCCAATAAATGCAAAAAATACAACTCCTGCTGCTCCTAAAATTCCCATGATTCCGCCATAATTATGAGCAATTCCTTGGTGATCAGTATAAATTGTAGCCGCAGGGATATAAGTTGCATGATTTACCGGATTGATAAAACTCCATCCAAATACAATAATCATCACAACAATTGAAACTTTTGTAATCACTATTATACTATTTACAATGGCAGATTCCTGTGTTCCCCTGATTAACAGTAATGTCAAAACGCTTACAATAAACAACGCCGGAAGATTCATATAGCCATGTATACTTCCATCTAACGAATGCTCAAAAGGTGAGTGGCACCACTCAAAAGGAATGGCTTTTAATCCTAATACGTTAACCAATAAATTGTTTAGGTACTCACTCCATGCAATGCCAACTGTTGCGGCTCCAACTGCATATTCTAATATTAAGTCCCAGCCAATTATCCATGCCACAAATTCACCCATTGTTGCATAGCTATAAGTATAGGCACTCCCGGCTATTGGTATTGACGATGATAATTCGGCATAACATAAGCCTGCTAAAGCACATCCAATTGCTGCAACGATAAAACCAATAGTTACAGAAGGGCCTGCATTTTGAGCTGCAGCAGAAGCGGTTCTTACAAATAATCCTGCTCCTATGATTGCCCCAATTCCCAACGATATCAAGGATGTAGCGCTCAGTGTACGTTTCAATCCCTTTTCCGTATCAGCGGATTCTTTCATTAACAGTTCTATGGACTTTTTCGCGAATAAACTCATAATCGGTCAGTTAAATACTTAATAAGTTAAAAATAAGCTAGCAAAATAATGTTTTTTGCTGTAAGTTCTTCAATTAGTTTTCAAATGCTCATTTAAAAAGTAAATATTTATTAAAATAATGTTTTCATTATCTTATTTTTATTGCTTCAAACTAAATATGAACATAGTATGAGACGTGGTGTAATGATTATCTTATTTTTTGTGGTTTCTTCTTATGCATTTGCAAAGGCACAGCCTCCTCGTGGTATAAAATGGTCGAAAGATGGTAATTCCTATTATTCTATTGAAGCAGGTAATATCATAAAAGTTATTCTACCCTCGTTTAAAAAAGAAACTGTCATTTATAAAGAAAATTTAGTTAATGTACAAAATGGGAATATAATATCTGTAAGGAGTTTTGTTTTTAGTGAAGATGAAAAAAAAGTATTGATTTATACAAATACCAAAAAGGTATGGCGGTATGATACTCGTGGTGATTTTTGGATTTATTCTATTGAAAATAAAAGTCTACAGAAATTAGGTGGTTCTTTACCTTCCTCTTCGTTAATGTTTGCAAAATTTTCGCCCGACGGAGCAAAGGTTGCTTACACAAGTAATCATAATGTATACACAGAAGACATTCAAACTCATGCTATCACGCAACTTACACTTGATGGTACTGATAAAATTATTAATGGCACATTTGATTGGGCCTATGAAGAAGAATTTGGTTGTAGGGATGGATTTAGATGGAGTGCCGATAGTAAACAAATAGCCTATTGGCAAATTGATGCAACTAGGATAAAAAACTTTTTATTGCTTGATAACACGGATAGTATTTATTCTTTTACTAAGCCGGTTGAGTATCCTAAAGTTGGAGAAGACCCTTCCTCTTGTAAATTGGGTGTGGTAAATATTGCAACAAAGCAAACAACTTGGATGAATGTTCCTGGTGATGCAGTTCAGCATTATATTCCAAGAATGGAATGGGCTCCGAATGGACAATTAATCATTCAACAATTAAATCGGAAACAAAATGAAAGCAATATTTATTTATTGAATCCTTCAAATGGCGACGCTAAAAAAATATTTACTGAAAGTGATAATGCATGGATTGATTTAAAAACTAGGTGGGATGATGATAACCCTAAGGGATGGGACTTTATAAATAATGACAAAGAATTTCTTTGGGTAAGTGAAAAAGATGGATGGAGACATATTTATTCCATTTCATTGGATGGAAAAAAAGAAACATTATTGACGAAGGGTAATTATGATATGATTTCATTATATGCGGTAGATCAATTGCATGGGTTCGTTTATTTTTCTGCTTCACCAAATAATGCTACACAGAAATACTTATATCGAGTATCCTTTAATAGTAAGAATAAAGGAAATGCTGAACTTATTTCTCCTTCAACACAAAAGGGAACACATACTTACACAATATCTCCAAATGGATTATTTGCGGCGCATTCATTCTCGAGTCATAATTATACACCTGTAACAGAATGGGTAAGTTTGCCAAAGCACAATATAATCAAAGAAGGATTAGAAAAGAGTGTGTTAGATAGTGAGTCAAATGTTGAAATGATTCGTGTTACCACAATTGATAGCATTACTATGGATGGTTGGATGATAAAGCCTTCATCTTTTGATAGTACAAAAAAATATCCTGTGGTATTTTTTGTGTATACTGAACCGGGTTCTACCACTGTTGAAGATAGTTATGGCACAGCAGGAAATTATTTATATCAAGGAAATATGGCAGAAGATGGCTATATACAAATTAGCTTGGATGGACGAGGTACACCTTCTCCTAAGGGGGCTGAATGGCGTAAGAGTATTTATAAAAAAGTGGGTATATTAAATATTAATGATCAAGCCGAAGCCGTAAAAAAAATACGTGAATGGAAGTTTGTAGATACAAGCCGAATAGCTGTGTGGGGTTGGAGTGGAGGAGGGTCTACTACCTTAAATCTTATGTTTCAACATCCTGACTTATACCAAACAGGTATTGCAATTGCACCTGTAACTTATCGACTTAGTTATGATAATATTTATGAGGAACGATATATGGGCTTGCCGCAGGAAAACAGGGATGATTATATTAAAGCATCTGCGATAACTTATGCAAAAGGGCTCAAAGGCAATCTCTTGTTAATACATGGAACGGGTGATGATAATGTGCATTATCAAAATACTGAATTATTAATTAATGAATTGGTTCGTTTTAATAAAAACTTTCAATTAATGAGTTATCCAAATCGTACACATGGAATTAGAGAAGGTTCAGGTACATGGTTACATTTGACAACTCTTTATACCAAATATTTACGGGAACATTGCCCAGGAGGAGGAAGGTAGAAGTGGCATTATGAATTATTAGTTCTGAAATATGAGTATGGAACATAAGAAAGTATATTAAGAAGTCACCTTACGCAACAATTAATAAAGGGTTTAAAGTCTAATTTATATTTTTCAATACAAAGACACTAATACCCAAAGTAGTACAAAGGAACAATGAAGTTTTGATACTTATTTTGTGCTTTAAAGTACTTAATACCTTTTCGACTTCGTTTCTTTATGGCAAGAAAAATAAAAAATGACAGAAAACATTTGATTCATTCAATGCGTTAGGTGAGTTGAAAATCAAACACACTTACATTTTATTCATCTATCATAATTTTTTCAGGATGAAACATTATACTCTCTTTAAGATACGAAATAATGCTTTTGTGAGTTCTAACTAGAAGAATGAGTGATCTCACTCTAAATAATTTAGATCCAGCTCTTTTTTGAAGTAAACATATTTATTGGAATATAAAGCTTATTTATGATTCAAAATAGACTCATATTTCATAACTCATAACTTATAACTTGTTACATTCGCAGCCTTAAAGTAACTCAGTCAACATGAATGTTTTAATACTTGGAAGCGGTGGTCGTGAACATGCATTAGCATGGAAAATCAATCAAAGTCATCATTGTAATAATCTCTTTATAGCACCCGGTAATCCTGGAATTGCTCAAATTGGTAAAGTACTAGACTTTGGAGTTAATGATTTTGAAGCGATAAAATCATTTGCACTCACCAATCAAATTGATGTTATTGTAGTGGGACCTGAAGACCCTTTGGTAAATGGTATCTACGATTTTATGGAAAAAGCAAAGCATGAAAATGGATGGAAAGGCTTTGTTGTGGGACCCTCTAAAGAAGCTGCTCAGTTAGAAGGCAGTAAGGCATTCTCCAAAAAATTCATGCAACGAAATGGTATCCCTACTGCAGGATATGCTGAATTTACTAAAGATAATTTTGAGGACGGAAAGGCTTATATTAATCAACATACATTACCAATAGTTTTAAAGGCCGATGGTTTGGCAGCAGGTAAAGGTGTGGTTATTAGTGAAACACGTGAAGATGCCCTGCAAGTATTTGAAGATATGATTATCAATCAACAATTTGGTAAGGCAAGTTCAAAAGTGGTAATTGAAGAGTTTCTAAAAGGTATAGAAGTAAGTGTTTTTGTATTGACAAATGGTAGGGATTATCAAGTAATTGGACATGCCAAAGATTATAAGAGAATAGGAGAGGGGGACACCGGATTGAATACAGGTGGAATGGGATGTGTAACTCCTGTACCATTTATGGACAGTTCTTTTATGCAAAAAGTTGAAGAACGAATAATAGTGCCTACTGTTAATGGATTAGCAAAGGAAGGCTTAGTATATAATGGATTTCTTTTCTTTGGTCTAATGAATGTAGCCGGGGATCCACAAGTAATTGAATACAATTGTAGGATGGGCGATCCTGAAACAGAAGTAGTATTGCCAAGGTTGGATACCGACTTGTTGAGCCTTTTTGCGGCAATGGATAATGGAACCTTGGAAGATGCAAATATCAATTTTTCGGAAGGCTTTTATGCAACTGTTGTAGCCGTAAGCGGAGGTTATCCCGGAGATTACAAAAAGAATATACCAATTAGTGGAATAGAGGGGAAGTTGCCTTCTAATGCATTGTTATTTCATGCAGGAACGAAGGAAACGGAAGGAAATGTTGTAACAAATGGCGGCAGAGTATTGACCGTAACTAGTAAAGGTCATTCAATAAGTGAGGCCGTTAAGCAATCAGTTAGTTTATTGGAAAATATTCATTTCGAAGGGATAAACTATAGAAAAGATATAGGCTACGAGTTTGATTAAATTTCCTTGATATTACTTTTTTATTCATAAATTGTAAGTTAAATAACATTGAATTAAAGCATTCTGTGATTATTTCATACATTATATGGAATAATTTGATATTTTATAAACTTTATTGAGTTTAACTCTTTTTAAAGATTGGCTTCGATGCAAATAATTATTAAATTTGTCGAGAAAATAATGCATTAGCTTTATTTAAATCAAATGCAGCTTAATGAGTTGCGTATTTCATTTTTTGAAATACTTGTTTACCTTAAAAAAGTTGAAGTATTGTATGATACTTCTATATAACCTTAAATTTTCTGCTTAGTGATTAATAGATTCTCTTTTTACAGCGTCATAAAAATTCACCTGCTATTTGTCTTCTTGTTGATTTCATTTCAGTCAAAGCTTTATGCACAAAGGAACTATGCAAATGGTAATGGAACGGGGAAATTACAAAAAGGTATATTTTGGTTGACTTGGAATAGCGAAAGCAATAGTAATCTTATCAGTAAACCCGCAGGAAGTACTGCTTCAAACGTAAAAGCCGGAACATATATATGGCAATTAACTCCAAGTGTAAAAATTGTTGCAGAACTAAGTAACATATATGGCTCTTCAAAAAATGATGGCTTAAGTTGTCACACCCCAAGCTCCTATTCTGAAGGCTTAAGTAGTCTTTATCCGTATATAGGTACAAATACGGGTATTCCAGATTGTGGTCTTCAGGATATTCAATATTCAAGTATTGTTGGTTTTAATGTTTCTGTTGATTTACAGATGAAAATAAATGGTGTGTGGCAAAGTATTACCTATCCGGGAATGGTAGTAGGTGATGCAGAAACACTCGCAATTTATGGCACTTCAAATGTTGAATATATCAAGGCAACTTTGGTGGATAATAATGCTAGTTGGCAATTGCTAGATTTTCACAATGGAGCTTGGAATGCATCAACTGTAGCCCCCGATTATTTGGTTACTGTTACCGATGGTGGAATGACATTCGTTGATTCCATGAAATATCCTTATTCTGATTTGGGTTTGCAAGCAGTAATGTATGCAAAGAACGCAACAAGCTTAATGAACGTAGAAACAAAGGGGGCAGGAGAAACTGCATTGGCATTAGGCATTGTTGCACCTTTTGATTTTGGAGATGCCCCTGCTTCTTATGGGTATTCTGGACATTATTTTGATACCGTTCGTTACAATAATATTCCACCTCTTATTGATAGTATTTATCCTGCGGGAATTATGCCACAAATCACAATTACTCCTTTCCAAAAGAATCTTTATTACTTGGGATCAAATAATACTGATTTTGATGGGAATCCTAATCCACTCCAAGACACAACTGCTGCTTATGATAATGCACACGAAAATAATGACGAAGATGGATTTAATTTAGCCACCCAACCTTCAATTGGAGTTAATAATTCTTCGGATGTAAAACTGAACGTAAAAGCTACTAATGCAGGAATTACTACTGCGACAATTTATGCATGGATTGATTTTAACCGAGATGGACACTTTTCTGCCAAAGAATCAGCAATTGCTACATTACCTCCTGGATCAACAGATTTATCTGTTCCACTGACCTTTACTCTTAAACATTATAAAAGTAGTATCAAAGCAGGACCAACCTATGCAAGATTTAGAATCACCACAACACCCCTCGGCGATGCCACTGATTTTACTACTGATTCTATCGATGATAGAAGTATTAATATAGCCCTCGACGGGGAAACTGAAGATTATAAATTAAAAGATATTGTAATTGGAAAGGCTGCACCTGTTGGAGTCGATGACCTTGATAGCACTTACATTAATAAAAACATTACAACAAATGTAAAGTCGAATGATGGAGCTTCTAATTTGAAAGATACCGTGAAGATTTCTTCTGCACCTACAAGTGGTAAGGCTATAATTAATGGAAATGGAACAATTACTTATTCTCCAAGTAATGGATTTACTGGCAAGGATTTATATACATATACCCTGACTACTACAGATACTACAGTTTCTGAACCAATAACTGTAACTATTCTTGTAAAGCCAATTGGTATTAAAGATTTAGATACAACACCAATTAATACGCCTATAACCATTAATGTAAAGGCAAATGATAGTGCAAAAGGTGGAAGTAATCAAGTATTAATTTTTGCATCTCCAAAGAATGGAACGGTAAAGGTAAATTTAGATGGTACAATTACCTATACTCCTAAGACCTTATTTGTTGGTAATGATACCCTTACCTATTCTTTAATGACTGCAGATAGTGTATACTCAAATCCTGTATTTGTATATCTCAATGTTTTTACTCCAAAGGCTGATGTAATAATTAAAAAGCTTTTGAACACAAAGGGTATCTTGTTTATAGGTAAGACGGTTAGTTTTTCTTTGATAGTAACTAATAATGGTCCTGATAGTGCTACAGGTGTAATTGCCCTAGATACTATACAATCTATTCTTAGTAATATCTCTAATATAAGTACAATTAATGGTACAGCTTCTTTTGTACCTGCTACTTCAATACTAAATTGGAATATTGGAACAATTCAAAAGAATCAAATTGATACCTTAACATTTACGGCTAAAATAGTAAGTGGTACCTCATTGACAAATGGTGCTATTGTAAATGGAAATGAAATTGATCCTGATACAAGCAATAATAAAAGTAAAATTGCACCCGTAGCTATTCTTGTCATACCATCAGGGGTTAAGGATATTGATAGCACAGTTATTAATACACCTGTTATAACAAATGTGAAAGTAAATGACGGTAAATCTGCAAGTGTAGATACGATTAAATTGTCTTCAGTTCCCAAAAATGGAACAGTAAGCATCAATTCTGATAGTACAATTAGTTATAGTCCTAATCTAGGTTTTACCGGGAAGGACACTTTTTCTTACACGTTGACATCCCCAGATAGTCTGGTTTCCTCTCCCGTGTGGGTGGTAATTTTAGTTAAGCCTTTAGGAGTAACAGATATTGATACTACTCCTATGAATACGCCAATTACACTTGAAGTGAAGGCGAATGACAGCGCTAAAGGTGGAAATAATTCTGTTTCGGTTTTGTCAAAGCCCAAAAATGGGTTAGTATTAGTAAATCCTGATGGTACAATAACTTATAATCCAATTAGTGGTTTTGTTGGTAACGATACACTTTCCTATACCCTAATGACAAATGATAGTGTATATTCCTTATCTGTAATGGTATATCTTACAGTATATAGACCACGTGCCGACCTTATTATTTCAAAATTGTTAAATACAAAAGGGACGTTAGTTATTGGTAAATCGGTTAGTTTTTCATTAATAGTTTCTAATAATGGTCCAGATAGTGCTACAGGTGTATTTGTCTTAGATACATTAGCTAGTAATCTTTCAGCGGTTACAAATATAACCTCTACAAAAGGTACAGCTACTTACTTACCCACTTCTTCTTCAATTAGTTGGAACATTGGTTTATTAAAAAAGAATCAACTAGACACCTTAACTTTCTCAGCGCAAATATTAAATGGTATTTCATTAACCAATTCTGCAAATGTTAAAGGGAGTCAAGCAGATCCTGATTCTAGCAACAATAAGAGTACTATATCTCCTGTGGCAATCGCACCTATTCCAGTCGGACTCTCCGATATTGATAGTACAATCATTAATAAGCCAGTTATAACGAATCTAAAACAGAATGATGGTCTCTCAGAGGCATTAGATACTGTTAAGATTGTTACCCTTCCTTTAAAAGGTACAGCAACTTTGAATCCTGATGGAACTGTAACTTATCAACCCAATCCTAACTTTACAGGGAAAGACACGTTTACGTACCTTTTAATCAATAAAGATAGTGTTGTTTCAAAACCTGTATCAGTTACTATATTAGTGAAGCCAGTAGGAGTAAAAGATGTGGATACCACACTCATTAATACACCAATCACTATTAATGTAAAGGCCAATGATAGTGCTAAAGGAGGAAATGATATGGTTGCAGTTATGTCAAAGCCAAATCATGGTGTTGCAATAATCAATCCTGATGGAACAGTAACTTATAATCCAACAAATGGATTCGTAGGCAACGATACCCTTTCATATACTCTAATGACTCCTGATAGTGTATCATCTGCACCAATTTTTGTTTACCTAACAGTGATAAAACCAAAGGCTGATCTTGTCATCACCAAAGTACTGAATACAAAAGGAAACTTGGTTATTGGAAAGACTGTTAGTTTTTCATTAATCATAACAAACAATGGTCCTGATAGTGCAACAGGGGTAATTGCCCTAGATACTTTGTCTAGTAATCTTGGTGCAGCTACAAATATTACGACTGCAAATGGAACCGCATCTTATTTTGCTAGTTCTACTTCAATTAGTTGGAATGTTGGATTGTTAAAAAAGAATCAACAAGACACTTTAACCTTTTCTGCATCAATATTAAGTGGGGTGTCACTTGTTAATTCTGCTATTGTAAAAGGAAATGAATCAGACCCTGACACTAATAATAATAGAAGTACAATCACTCCTGTAAGCATTAAGCCAATTCCTACCGGTGTCCCAGATATTGATAGTACCTTGATGAATACGCCTGTAACCACAACTGTTAAATCGAATGATGGTACACCTGTTATTCTTGATACGGTTAAAGTTGCTACGCCTCCAAATAATGGAAAGGCACTTGTTAATTCAGATGGAACAATTGTTTACACACCAAACTCAGGATTCAATGGGAAAGATACTTATACCTACACATTGACATCTCCTGATAGTATTGTATCAGCACCTGTTGTTGTTACTGTTTTCGTTAAACCTATTGGAGTAAACGATTTGGATAGTACCACAATCAATAAGCCAGTTATCACTAATGTCAAGTTGAATGATGGTACTAATGTTTCTAAGGACACTGTAAAGATTGCAACAAATCCAAAAAATGGAACGACAACTGTAAATATTAATGGTACAGTTACGTACATACCCAATCCAGGTTTCGCAGGAAAGGACCAGTTCACTTATACACTTATAACACCCGATAGTGTGATTTCTTCTCCAATTACAGCAGTCATTTACGTGAAGCCTGTAGGTGTTAACGATAGGGATACCACTCTAATGAATGTGCCTATAAAGGTGGTTGTAAAAAATAATGATAGTGCTAAGGGTGGAAATAATATAATTATCCTTAATGCCACAACAAAAAATGGTGTTGTGAAAGTTAATCCAGACAGTACTATAACTTATTCTCCCAATATTGGATTCTTTGGACAGGATACTTGTTCTTATTTACTTATGACACCTGATAGTGTGTTTTCAGCACCAATAAATGTTTATTTAACTGTTTATAAACCAAAGGCTGACATAGTTATTACGAAGGTCTTAAATTCTGTCTTGCCAATTGTTGTCGGGCAAAAGGTAGCTTTTACATTGACAGTTACTAATAACGGTCCTGATAGTGCTACAGGTATAATAGCATTAGATACACTAGCATTTAACTTAGGAGTAGCAACTAATATTACTGCTTCAAACGGAAATGCAACATATAATAATATCCCATCGGTACTAACATGGAATATCGGAGGATTAGGCTTGTCAAAATCTGCAACGCTAACTTTCACCTCTCAAATTTTAGGCGGTGTGAGTTTTATAAATACTGCAAGAGTCACTGCAAATGAATCAGATCCTGATACAACTAACAACCGAAGTACAATACCTCTTGTACAATTTGCTGCACCTCCAAAAGGAGTTGCAGATATTGATACTACATCAATAAATACTCCTAAAGTAATTAATGTAAAAGCAAATGATGGCTTAACCGAATTAAATGATACTGTCAAGGTGGCCACTAACCCTTTAAATGGTATAGCAGTGGTTAATAATGGTACTATTGTTTATACCCCAATATCTTCATTCGTAGGAAAAGATTCATTAACATATACCTTGACTCAACCTAATGGGCTCGTATCACCACCCATTAAAGTTTATGTGTTGGTTCTGCCTGCAGGGGTTAATGATTTGGATTCTACCGAAAAGAACACATCTGTAACAACGGCTATTCTAAAAAATGACGGACCTTCTTCAACCGTATCTTCTCCCGTTTTATTAGTTCCCCCTTCAAAGGGAAAAGTAGTTTTTAACGGAAACGGAACTGTTACTTATATTCCAGATAGTAACTTTGTTGGAGTAGATACCTATCAATACGTATTAATAACTAATAGTGGTTTAATCTCTGAGCCAATTATTGTTTCAATTAATGTTACTACCCCTAAGCCTAAGAGTTGTGATCTTGAAATTGTAAAAGAACTGACAACTTCAGGAGGACTATATGTTGGAGAAACCATTGGTTTTTCTATAACAGTCACCAATAATGGACCAAATGATGCGACAGGCATTATTGCCGAGGATTTGTATCCTAAAAATTTGAGCAAGCCTAAAAATCTTTTAGCTACAGTTGGGTCAGCTATTTTTATTGATTCTACTAAAACAATCAAGTGGATTATTGGTGGTTTAGCATCAGGGCAGGTAACTCAACTTAATTTTAATGCCGTAATTGATAGCGGTACTGTATTAAATAATTCGGCAGCAGTTTTGGGCAATCAACCTGACCCTGATTTGACCAATAATCATTCTTCAATACAACAGACGGAGGTATTTCCTGCCTATGTATTTATTCCGAATGTCATCACTCCAAATGGTGATGGAAAGAATGATAAATTTATTGTTTTAGGTTTAGGAAGATACCCTAATACTGAAATTTCTATATTCAATAGATGGGATAACCTAGTCTATCACTCTTCTAACTATAATAATGATTGGGATGGTAGCGGTTTAAATACAGGAACATATTATTATGTGATAAAAATGCCTTTGCCTACTGGTGGAATTGATGTGAAAAAAGGTTGGGTGATGTTACTAAAATAAGTAGGACAAAACAAAGAAGTCTTAATAGATAACTTGTTGTTATCTAATAGATTTGAAAGAAAGATTTAGATTGAAGTAAGCAAACTTGAATAAACAAACTGATTAATGAAATTACGAGTACTGATATTAATTGTTATTGTTGTACAAATACTAGCTTTTAAAAGTGTAGTAAAGGCACAGCAAGACGTACAGTTTAGCCAATATATTTTCAATTCTCTCAATATTAATCCTGCTTATGCAGGATATAAAGAAGACATGTATTTTAATGCTGTCATAAGGAAGCAATGGACAAACTTTTCAGGAGCCCCGCAAACAGGTGCTGTTTCTTTGGATGGACTAACAAATAGTGATACGAAAAACATTGGTTTAGGTGGACAAATCACTTGGGATCACCTAGGCCCTCAAACGACCACTTCGGTTTTTGGTTCCTATTCTTATCGGATTAGGCTTGATGAAGATGATAGCAAAAGACTTTGTATAGGATTAGGCTTCGGGTTTAATCAATATTCTTTAGATGGTACTGCCTTTCAGTACGTCGATGCAAATGATCCTTTAGTGCCTACAGGTAGTATGAGTGTTATAAAACCTGATGCTCGTGTGGGAGTTTATTATTTCACTCCTACCTTTTTTGCGAGCCTGTCAGGCATGGATTTATTCTCTTTATACAATAGTGGTAAAATTTATTTAACTAATGGTACTGCTATTGCATCACAAGCTGCTGCCGCTCACATTTATTTTAGTATGGGAGGATTAGTAAACTTATCAGAAAATGTAAAAGTGAAACCTTCTTTCATGATAAAAGAAGATTTTCATGGTCCAACAAGTCTCGATTTAAACCTTTTTGCCCTGTTGTCAGAAAAATTGTGGGTAGGTGCTTCCTACAGAACAGCAGTTTCTTTGTGGCATAAATCTGCTTTAAGTTCCGATTTAAATAAAAGTGGTGCTTTGAGTCTCATGGCTGAGCTTTTTGCAACAGACAGGTTGCGAATTGGATATTCGTATGATATAATTACAAGTGGCCTGTCTAGTTATCAGTCAGGATCTCATGAAATATCAGTTGGTTTATTGTTTCCTAATAACTTAGTTTCAGGAAGGATTAAAAGCCCACGATATTTTTAATTTTTTGGTTATCATTGCAGGTGTAATAAGTATTACAACATTTATTTTCAAGAATGACTTTGATATTAAATATTTAGATGGCATCATATAATTTACAACAACGATTAGTAACTAAACTGTTTTGTTATATTTCTATTGCTAATAATAGCTTTAGAAAGGGAAATAGTTTTGGTCAAACCCTATCATTCCTCTTTTTATTTTTATCTTTTACAATTTGTTCAATAGACCTAAATGCCCAACAAGATCAAAAAGGTATTTTGGCCGCTGCAGATGAAGCCTTTATCAAATATGAATATGCAAATGCAGCCAAGTTATATGAGAAGCTTGTGGAAAGAAATAATAAAAATCTTTATGCAATCTCTCGATTGGCTTATAGTTTCAAATCAATGAATAAATTTGATGATGCTGAAAAGTACTATCAGATGGCAATTTCCTTACCGGGTGTTGTCGCTTCAGATTGGCTTTTTTATGGTGATATTCTAAAGAACAATGGTAAATATGCCGCTGCAAAAGAAATTTATAAGGAATATCAACAAAGAAGTGATAGTGTAAATGTAATTAACAAAATAATTGGTTGTGATAGTGCACTTTCTTGGATGAAGCATCCCGACGGCTATAGTATCGAAAATATGGCTTATATCAATACTTCCAAATCAGATTGGGGCGCTGTCTATAATCCAACTACAAATAGTATGGTATTCGTTTCTGATAGCCTTAGAAACACAAAAAAGAATTTCTTTCAAAAGACATTCAATGAGACGATTTATGGTTGGACAGATAATTATTTTCAAAAAGTATATGCTGTAAGTTCAAATAAGGATGATGCCTTTAGTAATCGAATTCATGAGATTGATCCTAATGTAAATTCATTCGATTATCATACTGGGCCAGTAGTGTTTAGCCAAAATTATGATAGTATTTATTTCACAGTAACTCACCCTGGAATTGATCCTGTTTTAAAAGAAAAGGCTGATAAAAAAAAGAAAGGTATTGTTGTTAATTTTACTACTAATAGGTTAGAAATGTATTTGTCTACCCTAAATAAATCAGGACAATGGAATAAACCCGAACCCTTTCCTTACAATAATCCTTCTTCTTATTCTGTTGGTCATGCAGCCTTAAGTACAGATGGGAAAGTACTTTATTTTACAAGCGATATGCCAGGTGGAATAGGAGGTTTAGATATTTGGTATTGTGAGCGCTTAATTACTGGGAATTGGGGATTGCCTAAAAATTGTGGAATCAATATCAATACTAAAGATGACGAGGCTTTTCCAGTCATTGCTCCAAATGCGAATCTTTATTTTGCGAGTAAAGGGCATGTAGGTATGGGTGGATATGATTTGTTTGTTGCCGCAGGTGAGAAAAATAAATGGACAAAGCCAATCAATATGGGCTACCCTCTAAACTCCCCCGCCGACGATTTTTATTATTATGCAAAGGATGACTCAAGTGGATTCTTTGCCTCTAATAGAAAAGGAGGAATGGGAGGTGATGATATTTATCAGTTTGTAACTACTGCTCCAATTACCATATTTCATCCAAATGGTGTTCTTGTTTTAGAAACGAAAGTGATTGATAACGCAAGTAAACAGCCAATTGCAGATGCTGCCTTAGAATTTCAAAATACAAACTCTGATGTACAATGGAAACAAAAAAGTAATTATGAAGGAAAGAATTGGCACGAAGTAGATGCAAATAGCCCGTATGCAATTACTGTTAGTAAGCCAGGGTATTATTCTAGTATCGTAGCTGTCAATACAAAAGATGCTTACACAGACACATTAAAGGTTGTCATTCCCCTCGATAATCAAGGTGGTGCAAAGCCTACTCCTCGAGTTTATAAATTAACGGATCAAATTACAAGTTTACATGAAGGTGATAAGTTTAGACTCAATAATATTCATTATGATTTTGATAAGGACAACATTCGCCCCGATGCAGCATTAATTCTAGATACTCTTGTAGATATATTAAAGCAATACCCTTCTATGATTATTGAATTATCGTCTCATACCGATTCAAGGGGTAGTGATGAATATAATTATAATCTTGCTGATAGGAGGGCTAGGTCTGCTGTGGCTTATTTAATTTCTCGTGGCATTGATCGAAAGCGTTTGATTGCAAGAGGTTACGGTGAAATGATGTTATTAAATCGTTGTCAAAATGGTGTCGTTTGTTCTGAACCTGAACACCAAGAAAACCGCCGAACAGAAGTAAGAATTCTTAAGCTATAGTTTTAGGTATTAAATTAAAAGATGCAGGTGTCAAGTGACTACTGCATCTTCTAATTTAAAAATCAAATCTTTCAACTGTTTCTTACTCCCACTCACTTTCAAATGCATCAAAAGCCTTGACTTTTTTTGTCGCTTTAAAATGAATGATACGATAATCAGCAAGGTTTAAAGTCTTGAAAGGATCTTCTGCTACTATATCTTCTATTTCTTGCAGACTCTCAGCAGTCGCGAAGATCAGCCCACCGTCTCTAGGTTCCTTTCTGCCTGATGCAACAAAATTTCCAGTATGATAATATTTGTCAACAAACTTCATATGTGCAGCCATGTTTTTGTCAATTTCTTCCACTGCAACTTTATAAGTAATTTCAATGATATACATATTCTTGTTTTAAAAGTGAAAAACAAAAGTAATGGAACTTTTCCTGTCACTTCCTGACTTAAATCATAAGCATGAATGTTTTTAATAGTAATTAATGTCACCAAATATTGTGTTCAAAATGAATAGAGCAAGTTTTTCTATTAATACGTTTTAAAGCCTAAAACATATGGATTACAACTATTAAAGCAAAGTGTCAGACTCTAATCAATCGAGGTTCAATCCTAGCATTGAAAGGTTCAGGAAATACAAGCATATTTATGCCGATATCATATATCTAATCAGAATCACGAAAGTTAAATGCCATAAATTGTATTTCTCCAGATTGCTATCTGTTAATACCTTCTGACAAGTAATAAACATTCCCTTTCTTTGCAGTTAAAATAATTTAACAGTTAGTACTCATTATTGGTTTTGACACATTTCGGATTTGTATGAAGCAAAAAGTAATAATTATAGGCCCTGCACATCCTCTTAGAGGTGGATTAGCTTCCTTTGATGAACGTTTAGCCCGTCAGTTTCAACTGCAGGGGTTTGATACCACCATCTATACATTCTCTTTGCAATATCCAGGATTTTTGTTTCCTGGTACAACACAGTATTCTTCCGAACCTAAACCCACCGATATCAATATTAAAGTGCGCATCAATTCGGTAAATCCACTCAATTGGTTAAGTGTAGGAATAGAACTGAAAAAATTAAAACCATCATTAATTGTTATTCGATATTGGTTGCCATTTATGGGACCTTGCTTAGGCACTATTCTTCGTATTGCAAAATTGAATGGGATAACAAAAATTGTCTGTATTGCCGATAATGTTATTCCCCACGAAAAACGTCCCGGAGATAAACCATTTACACAATATTGCTTTAAGCCTGTTGATGCTTTTGTTACAATGAGTGAGAAGGTCTTGCAAGATTTAAAATTATTTACCAATAGACCCGCTCTGCAAATCGTACATCCTTTATATGATAATTTCGGCGAAGCTCTTCCCAAGCAAACGGCTAGAAAACATTTAGGCATAAATGAGGATGAAAATATTATTTTATTTTTTGGTTTTATCCGAAAATACAAAGGGCTTGACATGCTTTTGAATGCCATGAAAATTATCAAGGAACGAACGACTTTAGGTCATTTTGTTGGATGCAAACTATTAGTTGCAGGTGAGTTTTATGAGGATAAAAAACTCTATGACGACTTAATTCAGGAACTAGACATTGCAGATCAATTGATTTTACGCACCGATTTTATATCCGATAGTGAAGTTCGATATTACTTAAGTGCAGCCGATTTTGTTATTCAACCTTATCGACAGGCAACACAAAGTGGTGTTACTCCTTTGGCTTATCATTTCGAAAAGCCAATGTTAGTAACAAATGTAGGTGGACTTCCTTCTTTAGTACCTAAAGGGAAAGTGGGGCTGATTTCAGAGGCAAATGCAAGTGCGATTGCAAATAAAATCGAAGAACTTTATCAAATAGGGGAGTCCCATTTTCTGCCTTATTTGCAAGTCGAAAAACTAAAATATAGTTGGAAAGTCTTAGCTGATACTGTTATAAAATTAGCAAATATTTAGTTACATGTCAATTGATAATATGTTTAACAAATATGGCAATGTTGTTCTTTTGTTAAACTAATAACCAATCATGACTAAGTGCAGGATTGTGCAGGATAGTATTACCGTAAAGTCATTTAGATTTGCAGCTACTTATTTGAAAATTGTGTGTACTAATTACTTTTTTCTTAAGATAATATCGATTAATGAATAAACGCTTCACATAAATGCAAAGATTAATCTTAAATATTAAGAATAACTCTCTATATGGAAAAGAGTACTTTCATGTTGTTCACTTTCATAATAATAACATTGTTATCATTGCAAATTAAATAGCTTACTGTATGAAAAAGGTTTCCCTTATTTTATCAAATTGTTTTAATTCAAGGTATAATATATTTTATCGAATTTTGATTGGAGAAATAAATAACAATAAATCATTTTTACCTGCCATATCTAACACGGCTCTTTACACTAATAATAGAAATAATAGTTTTATGAAAAATATACAATGTTTGCACAAAACAGTATGGTTGTTGATTGCTAGTTTGTTTTTTACAATTGGTAGCATTTCTGCGCAGATTATCAATGAAGGTTTTGAAGAACCTGAATGGCAAAGTGCAATCAAAAACCCTAATAACAATAGTTCTAGTAGTGGATCAGTTGTTATAAATGCGCTTACTGCAAACAGTATAATGACTTATTATACCTCTCCATCATCAAGTACTCAGACTTATAGTGTATCTGTAACAAGTACAGGTACAGGTACAAAATCAACAGGTACCTCTAAGTATACAAGTACATTGACATCTACGGGGCTTAATACTTCACCTAATTCAGGTACATGGTGGTATTCCAAGGGAAATACTTCTAGCGATTCTAAATTACAAAAAGCACATTCTGTATCTAATTCTTGGCAAATCAGCGCAGGTGGATATGTCATTACTCCTATTATTAATACAGGAATTGCAACAGTAACATTTTGGGTTTCACCTGCGGGTAATTTCTTTGTAGGCGCTAATACTGCAACGGCTAATCCAATGGTACAAGGATTTAGTAGTAATTCAACAAATAATGGCTATACTTATGGGGTGAGTACATATCCTGTTAATGGTACTAATGGAAGCACTAATATGCAATCATTTTCTTATTCTACTTTTTTAACTAAACCTGTAGAACTAGGATTTTTTAATGCCTCAGGAAATAGTATTTATATAGATGATATTAATATCTCTTTAAATCAAGGAACGCAAGCAACTGTTACTACAGGAGTTGCATCTTCAATTTCATACACAACAACAACAATTGCAGGTACAATTACGGAAAATACTCCTTCACCAAGTGCTGTGGTTATTTCATCAGGTGTTTGTTATTCTTCTTCTGTGGCGCTACCTGATACTACTGTTGGATATACCACGGATGGTTCGATAGGAATAACTTCCGGAACTATTTCAAGTATAATATCAGGACTTACACCAAATACTCATTATTATGCTAGGGCTTATGCAATAACTACCGCAGGCATTGTTTATGCAAGTAATGTTACAGAATTTACCACTATTGCATCTGCAAAACCTAGCGTTACTACAGCCGCTGCAACCAATATTTTATCTAATAAGGCTACTGTTGGTGGAAATATTCCTGATAGCGGTGGACTTGGTATTATACAAAAGGGTGTTTGTTGGAGTACAACTTCAGGTGCAGAAACAGCTACGTCAGGATCGAATTTTACAAATGACGGAATTGGAAGTGATGCCTTTCTTAGTTTAATAAAATCTCTAAAGCCATCTACCACATACTATGTAATGGCCTATGCGATCAATAGCCTTGGTATAACTTATGGAAATGAAATAAGTTTTACAACTTCTGTTCCAGGGCCAGTTATAACTGCTTCAACAACTTTATTAAATTTCCCAACAGTATTAGTTAATAGTTCGCCTAAGGTATTGAGTTATTCATTGTCAGGCGCTAACTTGTCTCCAGCGGCTGATAGTATTAGAGTTACCCCTCCTGAAGGATTTTTAATCTCTACTTCAAGCAATGGTGGATTTATTACTGCTCCTTCTATATTGACTATTCCTTACAGTAGCAATACTTTGAGTGCGACTAAGATTTATGTAAAGCCGATTACTTCATTATTTGCAGCTAATAACAGTTACATTCTTCATAGTGGTGGCGGAGCTACTGATGCAAATAGTGATACCGTCTTTCTTACAGGAAATGTAATTCAGGATTCTAATATATTAACAAATCTTGGAACAGATTTTTGGGTTGGTCATGGTTTAGAAGAGCACATGTCTACCAAAAGTGGATATGGTTTACAATTGTACATTGCAACAGGAAAGCAGGCTGCAACAGTTAAAGTATCTATCCCCGGCATCCCATCATTTGCCCCTCAATATATTACTATTGATACCAATACGGTTCAAATTGTTTCAGGATTCCCAACAGGAGATGCTTCTGACCCTAAGAATGCTAAAAAGCTTCCAGATGCTCGTTTGTATTACACTGGTATAAGCAATAGGGCTATTCACGTAGAAGTGACTAATAATGTACCTGTAGCCTTGTTTTTATATGACTATGCTACCAATAATTCTGCGGGTGGAAGCATGGTTTTCCCAACAAATACTTGGAACTCATCTTATATAGTTCAAACATATGGTGGCGCTTCTTCAAATCAGGCTCCTCCAAATACCTATTTCTTTGTAATGGCAAAAGAAGATAATACTAAAGTATACTTTACACCTACAGTTCCAATTATAGATTCAGCTTCTTCCCCTGTAATTACAGGTACTTATGGAGGGTCAACTGCATATCCTGCAGGTGTAAAAGATTCTGTCATTTTAAATAGAGGACAAGTGTTTAATGCACTTGGTATTGTTGATGCGGGAGGTAAATGGGGAATAAGTGAAGATCTGACGGGAACGACTGTAACAAGTGATTGTGGTCATCCAATTTCTGTTTTTGCTGGTAATAGTCGTACCTTAATTAATGCTCCAGGGCTTAATTGTACGCCAACTCAAGGGTCAGATAATTTAATTCAACAAATGTTTCCTAAGGTTGCTTGGGGTACTAAATACTTATCTGTTCCTACAAAAACAATGGAATATAATTTATTTAGAATTGGTGTTCAGGATACAACTACAATTGTAACTGTTGATGATAGTATTTTGGATAAATCAACTTTAAATGTTACAGGATTGTACTATCAAATTGAAGGAAATACTTGTAAGAAAATAGTTAGTAATAAGCCAGTTACTGTTACACAATTTATCTTGCCAGGTAAAGCTTGCGCTGATGCCTCTGTGGGTAATAACGGAACAGGTGATCCTGAAATGATTCTCTTAAGTCCAGTTCAACAATCAATTAAGAGCACGACTGTTTATACATCCGATTTTAAAGATGGTAAACCGGGAGGCGCTTACATTAATGTGGTGATTCCGACAAGTGGTGTTGCTAGTTTCAGATTAGATACTGCTCTTGTTCAAATGGTAGACACAGGTACTAGTAGTTATGTTTTAGATACAATCTGTAATTGTGCATATGGTTACTCAACACTTATTCCAATGGATAGTGCCTTTAAACCATTCCCGCAAGATCCAAGTTATTCATGGGCTAAATTCCATGTTAGTTATCCTGCTGTTCATACGCTTTCTTCTGCTGTTGGTTTTAATGCAATTGCCTATGGTGTAGCAGATGGTGAAAGTTGGGGTTATAACGCAGGTACTACAATTAATGACTTAACTGCAAAGTACAGTACCACTACACCTTATGGTTCTGCACCAAGTGCCACAACCTGTAAAGGAAATACAACATGGATTAATATCTCGTTGCCTTATGATACGTCAACAATTAGTAGTATCGAATGGAAATCTGCTAATGATGCAAGTATTACTCCTGCTAATCATGATACAAGTGTTAATAAACCTGTTTCAGTTAGTCAATTTGTACAAGGTGGAGCGACATTTCATACGTATCAATCCCCTATAGCATACACATTTGATAGTCTAGGAACGTTCAACTTTACGGTTACTGTTTATGGTACTTTCTCAAATGATTGCGGTGGTTCTAAAACATTTAATGTTCCAATGGTAATTGGTAAAGACGCAACTAATTTTAGTTTTAAACCAATTAGTTGTGGTAGTGATACTATCAAATTTACAGATATTACAAAACCAATGCCCGGAGATACAATTACTAAATGGCAGTGGAATTTTAATAATACAGGCACTTTAAATAGCACTAAGGGGGATACATTCTTCGTTTTCCCTTCTTCGGCTAACTATCCCATCAAACTTCGTGTTATCAATCATATTGGATGTTTCTCTGATAAGGATAGTAGCATAAAAGTTAAAATAGCACCTACTCCTGTTGCTGCATTTGTAGCTCCAGATAGTATTTGTATCCCAACAAATTCTGTGAATTTTAGTAACAAAACAACTTCAAGGGTTACTGATAACATTACTTATTCTTGGAATTTTGGTGATGGAATTGGAACAAGTACTAATAAAGATCCTAATTATGTTTATTCAATATCACCTTCTACTTCGGCAGGATTTACAGTCAAATTAACCGCTACCTCCTCTGCAGGTTGTAGTGCTACAGCTAGTCATTTAATTGCTGCGGTTACTCAACCTGTTCATTCTGTAATTTCAAGTATTTCTTCCAATACCACACATTCAATACTAGTAGGGGAATTATTGAAATTGTCTGATAATGTTGCAAATGGTATTTGGGGTAATACAAATCCAAAGGTAGCTTCATTAGATAGTGTTGCAAACGAGGCTATTGTGAAAGGATTGACAAAAGGGTTAGATACGATTTTATATATAGTACCTGCAAGGATTTGTAGCTCAGATACAGCTATTTACCCAATTAAGGTGGATGCAAGTGATGTATTTATGCCAAACTTGTTTACTCCTGATATTTCAGGTCCAAACTCTAGCTTCTATATTAGAGGTAGTACTACGTTGTACAAGGAAGTTGAATTATGGGTATTCAGTTCTTGGGGTAATCAAGTCTTCCATACAAAGGGAGGTATTGATGATAGAAATATTGGATGGGATGGTAATTATAATGGTAAGCCACAACCAAGTGGTGTTTATGCATGGGTTGCTAGGCTTATTGGTGTAAATGGAAATGTTATTACACAAAAAGGTTCCGTCACTTTATTAAGGTAAACAAAATTGACATTAGATAAATGCGAAAGAACAAACTACATATTTTAAAATATTTAGTTTGTTCTTTCGCATTTATACTTAATTCGTCTCCCTTCTTTTCATAATTTATTACCACTTATATTTGCAAAAAAATTATTGTTATGCCCTCATTTGATATCGCTAGTAAGGTCGACTTACAAACTTTAGACAACGCCATTAATACAGTTAAAAAGGAAATTGAAAATCGTTTCGACTTCAAGAATAGTCATGTCTTGATAGAGTTAAATAAGAAAGACTTCATCGTTAAGTTAGAAGCCGATAGCGATATGAAGCTCGAGCAAATTATTGATGTATTAATCAGCAGGAGCATGAAACAAGGCATCGCTGCAAATGCCTTTGACCTTGAAAAAGAGGCTTATCCTAGCGGTAAGATAGTAAAGAAAGAAGTCTCTGTACGAAACGGGTTGAAGCAAGATGATGCCAAGAAAGTAGTTAAACTAATTAAAGACAGTGGCATTAAAGTGCAGGCTGCTATTATGGATAACATTGTTAGAGTAACAGGAAAGAAAATTGATGATTTGCAAGAAGTAATGGCAAAGTGTAAATCGGCAGGGCTACCTTTTCCATTACAATTTGATAATATGAAAAGCTAGTTGTTCGCTTATGTTTTTATTTTAAAAATGATCTATTTATTCTTTTTAATATTCCTTTCTTATAGCGGAATTTTCTATAAGAACGAGAGTTTAAGAACTATTTACCTTTTTTAATAGATATAAATGCAAGTAATGACAATAAAAATGTAAGTATTGGTAACACTTATGTTTTTTATAGAGAAATAAATACAAGTAATGACAATAAAAATGTAAGTATTGGTAATACTTATGTTTTTTATGGAGAAATAAATACAAGTAATGACAATAAAAATGTAAGTGTTGGTAATACTTATGTTTTTTATAGAGAAATAAATACAAGTATTGACAATAAAAATGTAAGTGTTGGTAATACTCATGTTTTTATTGGAGAAATAAATATAAGTATTGACAATAAAAATGTAAGTGTTGGTAATACTTATGTTTTTATTGGAGAAATAAATATAAGTATTGATAATAAAAAGGTAATTGTCGGCAATACTTATGTTTATTATGAAAAAACAAGACAAAGGTTACCAATAAAGAGGGGCTTGCTAGTGATAGTCGTCTTTTAATGGCAGATTATTCTTTTTTTAGTGATTTAAGTTTATAATTCCATTATTTAATCCCTAATCACAATTTGCAAACTCTTATCCTATAATTACTCGCTCACATCTTATATTTCTTTTACATTTGCAACATGACGGAAAAAATATTGATACTTGATTTTGGAAGCCAATTTACTCAGCTTATAGCACGTAGCGTTAGGGAGGCAAATGTCTATTGCGAAATAATTCCCTATAATAAAACATTTATCATCGACGCTACCCTCAAGGGTATCATTTTAAGTGGGTCACCTTTTAGTGTTAATGAAGAAGATTTTCCGAAAGTTGATGTCGAGAAACTTGCAGCACAAGTTCCTGTTTTAGGTGTCTGTTATGGGGCACAACTGACAGCGAAATTGTTGGGTGGACAAGTAGATAAGAGTAACAAAAGGGAATATGGAAGGGCAATTTTATCGATTGCTAAAGATGATGTTTTATTTTCAAATGTAAGTTCTACTACTCAGGTATGGATGAGTCATAGTGATAGTATTTCAAAATTACCCGAAGGTTTCGAAGTATTAGCAACAACTGATAGCATTCCTGTGGCAGCTTTTAAAAGATGTAATGGAAATGAATTTCCTTTATATGGTCTTCAGTTCCATCCCGAAGTACACCATTCTACTGAAGGGAAAAAGATGATTAGTAATTTCTTGGTGCAAATATGTGGCTGTAAACAGGAGTTTACACCTGCATCATTCATACAAGAAACTGTCGACAAGCTAAAGGCTCAAATAGGCAATGCAAAAGTAATCATGGCATTGAGTGGGGGAGTGGATAGTACTGTAGCGGCTACATTGATAAGTCGTGCGGTTGGCAAAAATCTGTTTGGTATTTTTGTTGATAATGGGGTATTGAGAAAGGGAGAGTTTCAACAGGTTTTGGATATTTATAAGCAACTCGATTTGAATGTGACGGGCATTGATGCCAAAAAAATATTTTACGATGCACTTGAAGGGCATTCTGATCCTGAAACCAAACGAAAAATAATAGGTGGATTGTTTATTGATGTTTTTCAACAGGAGGCAGCTAAAATTCAAGATGCAAGTTTCCTTGGTCAAGGAACAATTTATCCCGATGTGATCGAGAGTGTAAGTGTACATGGCCCTTCGGCAACGATTAAATCGCATCATAATGTAGGTGGACTTCCCGAAACCATGAAACTTGGTTTAGTAGAACCTCTTCGTTTTTTATTTAAAGATGAAGTGCGTAGAGTAGGTTTAGCATTAGGCATTCCGCACGATTTATTGTTCCGTCACCCTTTTCCTGGACCGGGTTTAGCCATTAGAATATTGGGTGAAGTGACCGAAGAAAAAGTAACTCTATTGCAAAATGCAGATCATATATATACAACTGCGCTGAAAGAAACAGGTTTGTATGACAAAGTATGGCAAGCTGGCACAATTTTACTTCCTGTGAAAAGTGTTGGGGTTATGGGAGACGAAAGAACCTACGAATTTACGGTTGCATTGAGGGCCGTAACAAGTGTTGATGGAATGACTGCAGATTGGGCACATCTTCCTTATGAATTTTTGGCGGATGTTTCGAATAATATTATCAATCAAGTAAGAGGGATTAATCGAGTTGTTTACGACATCAGCAGTAAGCCTCCTGCAACAATTGAGTGGGAATAAGTATTTTAGTGGTTAATTGTTAGTTATTAGATTGTGAGTTTAAAGTAAAAATGATTCAAGAAAAGTTTTATATTTTATAATTTACAAATAATTGCTAAGTACGTATCACAATCAACTAACCACTAATAACTATAAATTGCTTTTATGTTACGCAGAAATTGTTTTATTCTATCGCTCATTGTGATGCATTGTTGTGTTTCATTGAATGTGGTTCTTGCACAAACAAGACTAAAAGTAGCCGTTTTTGCTCCTGTTTATCTTGATTCTGCATTTAATGGAAGTGATTATAAACTTGGAACTAATAACATTCCAAAGAATATGTTATCAGGTCTTGATTTCTATAATGGAATAATGATGGCTGTGGATAGTTTAGAAGCAGACGGAAAAGATCTAGAAGTTTTATTTTTTGATACAAAAGGAAGAGAAAGTATTTACACAATAATACGAAAGCCTGAGTTTGAAAAAGTAAGCCTCATTATTGCAGCGTTTAATAATAAGGCAGATGTAAAACCATTAGCCGAAATTGCACTTCATCGTAACATTCCTCTTATATCCTCTACTTTTCCTAATGACGGTGGGGTTACTAATAATCCCGATTTTGTTTTGATTAATTCATCATTAAAAACTCATATTGAAGGTATTTATAAGTATTTACAAAAAAGCAAGGCAACGACCAATAATATTTATGTCAAAAGGAAAGGGCAAGCGGACGAATTGGTAGACTATTATTTTAAAGGAGCAGCAAGTGCTACTACATCATTCCCGTTGATTTATAGAGCAATAGAATTTAGTGATAATGACGCCGATCAAAAGCTATTTAATGCATTAGATAGTAGTAAAGAGAATACAATTATTTGTGGGAGTTTAAATGAAGCTTATGGATTAAAACTCGTCAAGACATTAGCCTCAAATGGAAGCTATGATTGTACAGTGATGGGAATGCCTACATGGGATGGCATTAAGGAATTAGATGGGAATGCCTGCAATGGTGTAAATATTATCTATTCAACACCATATAATTTTATTCGTACGCAGCCTTTAGCTATAAAATTAATTAAGCAATATACTGAAAAATTAAATGGTCGTCCGAGTGATATGTTTTTTAAAGGATTCGAAAGCATGTATCATTTTAGTAGCTTATTGTTAGATTTTCCAAACACGCTAATTAGCCATCTTTCTGATAAAAAATACAAGCTTTTTACTGATTTTGATATTCAACCCATCGAAAATGATGAATTTACCGTTCAATACCTTGAAAACAAGAAGCTCTTTTTTATTAAGAAACTTAATGGCAATATTAAATAGTTTTTAGTGCTAGGTTATTAGTGATTGGAGATGATGAATCCTCCAATTTTGAAAGTAATAGATTTTGATTTAATGGGTATAGAAACGAAAGACAAATGACAGGGTAATAGACCAATGAGAGAAAGGATGTTAGCGAAGTAGGTGTGGGGAAGTAAATTATATAATTAAAAAGCCCTTGAAGTCACAACTTCAAGGGCTTTTTAATTAGGTTTCTAACCTTACGACTATCGTGTTATCACCAAAGGATTCTGTTGACTAGTCATATCTGCTACTATCTTTACTGCCTCGTTTATGTATAAATCGGTCTTTAAATTCTTAATCCAAGCCTTATAACGCTCTTCTTTCGACTTGTCAGGATTGTTATAATACTTGTCATAATCAGGCTTTAGAACTTCCATATTCATTTCTTTAGTAAGTTTTGCCAATGTGTTATTTTGGTTAACAGTACTACGTAGTTTTTTTTGCTGTTCTTTATATTTATCTAAGGCAAGATTAACAGGTGCATCCACATTCTTTGCTAACCAATCTGTATTAGATTTTATTAATCCAAAAGCAGGATTCTCTTTAATTTTTTCATTTTCCTTTTTGATAATGGCATCATATCCTGCAAAAACTTCGGCATTTGCTTTTTTTATTTCGTCCCAAGGCAAAGCGCTCGGATTGTCTTTTTCACGAATTTTAATGTAATCATAAGGGTCAGGCAATACCACATCAGAACTTACGCCCTTTAATTGAGTAGAACCACCGCTTACTCGATAAAACTTTTGGAAAGTTAATTTTACTGCACCCATTTCTGTTCTACCAGAAAAGAAATCAAGTGGTTTACCAAGTGGAATATTGCGTTGAACAGTACCCTTTCCATAAGTAGACGTACTGCCTACAATTACACCTCTTTTGTAATCTTGAATAGCCGCTGCAAATATTTCGCTTGCACTTGCACTAGTTTCATTTACCATTACCGCTAAAGGGCCGTCATATAAAACATTAGCATCCTTGTCGTCCATTACTACTATCTTACCTTCTCTATCTTTGACTTGTACCACAGGACCATTCTTAATGAACAATCCTACCATCTGAATTACTTCATAAAGTGAACCACCTCCGTTATATCGTAAATCCATTACGATGCCATCTACTTTTTCATCTTTTAGTTTATTTATTTCTTTGGCAACATCCTCGCTACATCTTGCGCCATTAGGTCGCTCAAAGTCAGCATAAAATTCTGGAAGCGAAATAAAGCCAATCTTTTTATCTCCTGATTTAACAACTACGCTTCTTGCAAAAGTTTCATCCTGAACAATTTCATCCCTTTGAAGTGCAATTGTCTTAGATGTTCCATCTGTTTTTTTGAGGGTAAGTTTTACTACAGTTCCTTTGTTTCCACGTATTAATTTTACTGCATCAGTTACATCAAATCCTGTGATATCCACCAATTCATCTTTATCACCTTGACCAACTTTTACAATGATATCGCTTACTCTTATCTCTCCACTTTTCCATGCAGGGCCACCGGGAATTAGACTCATAATCTTGATAGTTCCATCCTGTTCTTGTAATTGTGCGCCTATTCCATAAAAACGACCACTCATTTGTTCATCGAAAACTCTTTTCTCGATTGGAGCAAAATAATCGGAGTGAGGATCCATCAAGTTGGTAACTATATTAACAAACATATTAAATCGCTCATCAGGAGTCAATTTGACCTTAATTCTTTCGTACATCCTGTCGGTTGTCTTCAATACTTTTGATCGTGCTATTACCTCTAATTCAGTATCTGTTCTCTTTATGATACTATCCACCTTACTCTTTTCTCTTTCCTCAATTAAATCAACATAACGTTCAAGCGTTAAATATTTTAAATGTTTACGAAGTCTATCTCTTCTCTCCGCCTCATTCGAAGGATAAGATTGTTTATCAGTTTCTGTAGAAAGTGTTTCGCTTACTGTAAAATCAAAGGGTTTAGAAAGAATATCCTTGTATATAGTAACAACTTCAGGTACTCTTTTTGTGTAAATAGTATCAACAGCGGGTGTGAATAGGAGGTCAGATGTACCCTTAATTTCTTCATCAATTGAAGTCTCATATTTTTTTAATGATTCAATGTCAGATTGTAAAAACAAAGTTTTATCTCCATCTAATTCTTCTAAGTATTTTTTGAAAACCTTTTTAGAAAAGGCATCATCTATTTGTTGTGGACTATAATGTTCCTGTTGTAACAATTGCCCGACAGCTGTTAATAGCTTTTGTTTAGGTGTTCCTCCGTCGTGATTGCCTTTTATATTATTGAAAGCAAAGCATACACATGCCACTACTACAACAATTGATAGTATCCACCCTTTTTTACGAATCATAAAGTTCAATATTTTTTGCATAGAGAAAGAAACATCAAATGTAAAGGTTTTAGTAATGGTTTGTATTTTCTTGTAAATGCCATTAACAAAGGTTTCTGAATTTTTAGGTTAAAATGAACATTAAATCGAAGAAATATTTCCAAATTCAATGATATAAATGATATTGCTAAACTATCATTTTAATGAAGACAAAATTCATCAAAAAAAAATAAAGTTCGATTCCTTCAAAAATGACGTCTTATACCTAATAAAATACGCTTTACTCAATCAATTTAACGCTTTAGTTTTAAAATATAATATTATTTATCTATTTTCCCCAAATTCTATATTTTTACAAAATGACGAAAGAGTTAAAGCTTGTGCAAATATTGCGTGCTATTGCGGCATCAATGGTAGTATTTAATCATTTTAACATCGCTTATTCGAATAGTAATCATTATTCTTTTTTTGTAAGTAGTGGTATCGGGCATCTTGGTGAAGCAGGAGTTGATTTATTCTTTGTTATTAGTGGGTTTATTATGTTTTACACTCAATGTCCTAATCCTGAAACTCAAAACGGATCACTTAATACTGCACTCAAATTTCTTAAAAAGCGTATTTTACGCATTATGCCTTTGTATTGGTTTTGGACAACAGTATTACTCTTATTATGGTTATTTCATATTGCTTTTAAAGACCAACATATAAACGTTACTTTCTTATCCTGCTCCTATTTTTTAGTTCCATATTATTCAGAACATGCAGGATTTCGACCTTTGTTAGAACAAGGTTGGTCTCTTGCCTATGAAATGTATTTCTATTTTATTTTTGCAATTGTACTAATATTCAGAAGATGTCTATCTAATACTTTATATATATCCTTACTTTTTGTTTTTTTCTACTTGATAAGTCTATATATTAAAGTTCCTGCATTTAGTTATTTAGTTGCATATCCCATGAATATTGAATTTATTTATGGAGCAATCATAGCTTGGGTTGTTATGAAATGGAAGTTTCAAATTAATAGAACAATTTTATGGTGTTTATTTTACATTGGTTGCGTATTGATGATGAGCAAATTGTTTTTACAGGTTGACAGAACATTAGTATATGGAATTCCTTCTGCCATTATTTTGTTTGCCGCTGTTTTATTAAATCAAAATCGGCAGGAAACTAAGATTAGTACTTTTTTATTGTATCTTGGTAATGCCTCTTATTCTATTTACCTGACTCATTCCTATTTTGCACTAGCATTCGGGATGGTTGCAAAGGCAGGAAAGCTTAACCATTTCAATGGAGATTTGCTTATTACTTTGGGTACTTTATCAACAATTCTCATAAGTTCGCTTGCATATCTTTATATAGAAAAGCCATTGATGAATCTGCTAAAAAAAGAGACTTCCCAATCAAATTGATAAATAGCTGAGAAATGCGATTAATATAAATTGAGTAACTTGTATATCAAATTAGGATAATTTTTTACTTAGACCTATAAATTATCAACTACGACTTTTTTGGACTTTTAGGGTTAAGTAAAAGCAATAATGATTCAGAAATAGAATTTAGGATTTAGAAATTAAGGGTTAGTATAAATAATGTTTAAATATTTTTATTGGAGTTTAGTTGTAAAAAAATATCTTAGCAACTTTATTAACAAAAAAAACGATTATTTATGGATCAATCTACGATCACAATTAAAGACTCATCGGCTAATCCGGCGCCTTTGGGTTTGCTTGCCTTCGGAATGACTACAGTATTGTTAAACCTGCATAATGCAGGCATTTACGAATTAAACTCTATGATACTTGCTATGGGAATATTCTATGGCGGACTTGCACAAATAGTTGCAGGTATTTTGGAGTCTAAAAAAAATAATACTTTTGGGATGACAGCTTTTACTTCTTATGGATTCTTTTGGTTAACGCTTGTTGCAATGATTGTCATGCCAAACTTAGGATGGGGTGTAACTAAGACTTCAGAAACAGGCAAGATTGCTTATCTAGTTATGTGGGGGATTTTTACTGCGCTTTTATTTATTGGAACACTACGAATAAGTAAAGCTCTTCAATTTGTATTTGCAAGCCTTACACTTTTATTTTTTTTATTAGCAATAGGTGATGCTTCAGAAAACGCCTCTCTTAAAATTTTTACTGGTTATGAGGGTATCGTTTGTGGTGTTTCAGCAATTTACACAGGGGTCGCTTCATTGTTAAATGAAGTTTATGGTAAAGTACTTTTGCCCATTGGATTAGTGAAAAAATAAATTACCTATTCACTGTTATTGAAATAGCAAATAATATTATTTGTTAATTTAATGGCAGTGAATATTTTTTTTATTTCAAAATTGTAAAAAAATTATATCCACCTAATTAATGAAATAATTGTAAAGTTTGGAACTTCTTCTGATTTTTTATAAAAATGCTTTTGATGCACGGCTGCGATTTTTCTCTATTTCAGATTGAAATGGTTGGAAAAATGTTAAACATGATAATCATTTTGCTAGTTTTTCAATTATGCAGGATGGAGCAGGATGGAAGAGTTGTTATTAAAAATACTTTTACACTCGAAATAAAATAATTATTAATTAAAAAAACGCTATTATGAAGTCTATTTCTATTTTTAAAATGTTTTTTGTGCTAACAGCAATGGTTGTTAGTTATGGGTTATCAGCCCAATCTGATTCCGCAGTTTGGCCTAATACAACAAAAGTACCAGTAGGATTACCTGCATCAGCTTTTGATTCTGGAGCATATTCATCCTCTAAATTGACTGCATTACCGTACACTTTTGTTAAGTTAGGTGTTGGGAAAACATTAAAGCCTAAAATTAATGGCCCTTATGACATTGCTACCTATTCAATGCGTGAATTTGCTCCAATTGACACAAATGGAACTGCTGTTGTTGCTACAACTGGAACTTGGGAAGCATTGGCAACTTCTGGAAACCCAGGTAGATATATTGAATTTGGAATTACCGCAAACTCAGACATATTTGTTACTGGAATAAAGGCACCAATGGTAAGTTCAGGTGGATCTACCCTAACAACTGATATTGTTTATTCTACCGATGATTTTGCAACTTCTACAACTTTAGTAGTAGGAAAAAGCCTAAAGTTGTCAAAAGATACAATCAATACTTTTAATTTTTCGCTTCCCGATCTTGCTTTAGCAAAGGGGGCTACATTTAAAGTTAGGTTATTGCTTTGGAACAATACTAAAGCTGCTACAACAGGTAAACTATTTGGTTTTGAAGCATTTGCTATTTATGCAAATTCCACTCCACTTCCTGTAAAATTTGGTAGCATTAATGCTAATTTGGTTAATAAAAAATCTTTAGTTAGTTGGTCTGTTGAAAATGAAATCAATTCAGTTAGTTATTCAATTGAAAAATCATTAAATGGTGTTGATTTTAAGGAAATTGGATCTATTGCTGCTTCTAAGAGTGGTGTTTATTCTTTTGCTGATCAAAGTCCAGCTAGTATTAATTACTATAGAATTAAGTCAATTGATGCTGATGGTTCTTATTCGTATAGTTCTGTTGTAAAAGTTTCTAATTCAGCTAAGTCTGGAATTTTTGTTTATCCAAATCCTATTCTTGATAGAAAGGTTAATATTCAACTTGATGGACTTGAAGCAGGATTATTTGTAGCTAGTGTTTACAATGTAAACGGTCAAAAAGTAGCTACTTCATCTGTAAATTTAACTACTACTACAGTTTCTAGTCTTGCTTTGCCAAGCTCAATTAAATCAGGAGTTTATCAATTAGAATTGGTAAATGGAGCATCAAGAATGACAAAAACAATTATAATTAAATAGTTAGTATTTATAACCTTTAATTGACTGAGAGGGCTGAATTTAATTCAGCCCTCTTTTTTTGCCTTGAAAAAAATATTTTGCAAATTAGGTGTATGTACATATATTTGCTTTATCAATGAAATTAGAACAAGCTATAAAGAGTACGAAGTTTAAAAGTGAGTCACAAAAAGCTGTTTTGAATATTTTATATTCAGCTTGGTGGTTGAAGACTTTGATGACTAAAGACCTTAAAAGGTTTGGCTTGACGCACGAACAGTATAACGTTTTGAGGATTTTGAAAGGCAAGCATCCTGAACAAATGTGTGTTAGAGATATAGCGAGTAGGATGATTGAAAAAAGTTCAAATGTCCCTAGAATTATTGATAGATTGGAATTGAAGAAATTTGTAGAGAGAAATACGTCTATGCTTGACAAAAGGGAAACTGTAATTACAATTACACAAAAGGGTATTGAGGTATTGAGGGATAGCACTAGTTTGATTGAAAAAAAATCTGAATCTTCATTTCTTATTGAAGAAAAAGATGCTTTCTTGTTAAATACACTTTTGGACAAGATAAGGACTTCAGAATTGTAGTTTTTTTTAAACTAATACATGTATATACATTTAATTTGTGATTTTTAAACAGGTATAAATTATGACAACGATTTTACATAAGGCTAATACAAGAGGTCATGCTAATCATGGATGGCTAAACAGCTTTCACACATTTAGTTTTGCAGGGTATTACGACTCTAATAGGTTGCAATTTGGGGCATTAAGGGTGTTGAATGATGATACAGTTGCTGCAGGAATGGGCTTTGGGAGGCACCCTCATGAAAATATGGAGATTGTTTCAATACCCTTAAGTGGAGATCTAGAGCATCAAGACTCAACTGGTAGACACGAAATAATTAAACAGGGAGATGTCCAAATAATGAGTGCAGGTCGAGGGATTTTTCATAGCGAGAAGAATGCTAATCATGATAGGCAAGTTAAATTTCTGCAAATATGGGTGATGCCAAATGAAATCAATATTACCCCAAGATATGAGCAAAAATATTTTCCGATTGTTGAACGAAAAAATAGGTTTCAAATTGTTGTTGCCCCTGATGACAAAAATGCAGTTTGGATAAATCAAAACGCTTGGTTTTCGTTAGGGAATTTAGATAAAAGTATAGTATTGAGTTATCAACTTCATAACAATGAGAATGGTGTTTATGCTTTCATAATCAAAGGAAGTGTCGTGATTAATGGAATAGAATTATTAGAGAGAGATGGATTAGCTTTAACAGAAATTACTGATTTAGAGATTGAAGCTAAAGAGGAAGCCGAAGTTTTATTGATAGAAATTCCAATGAACAAATAGGTAGTTTCAGATTCAAAAAAAATAGTCATAATTAAAATTATATGGGAAAGCAAAGAACAGTAAAAAGTGTAATACATGCAGGTTTAATTGATATGGGTGGAATGATTGTTCGTCAAGCATTCCCATCAAGGAAAGTAGAAAGTATTGATCCATTTTTATTACTTCATCATGGAAATATTGAAGTCCCAAAAGACATCCCCATTTCTGAAACAGGTGTAGGACCCCATCCGCATAGAGGATTTTCGCCCGTGACATTTTTGTTTAAAGGGGGGGTAAATCATCAAGATAGTCGAGGAAATAACCATACAGTCTATGAAGGTGGTGTGCAATGGATGAATGCTGGCATGGGAATTATTCACAGTGAGCGTATGCCCTCAAATATTCAAGAATTAGGTGGTAAGGTCGAACTAATTCAATTATGGGTAAATACGCCTGCGAAACACAAAATGGATAAGCCGATTTATTTTCCTGCTAGTAAAGAAAATATCCAATTTATTGAAACTGATGATAAATTGTCGATTGTAAATGTGGTATCAGGTGAACTAAATGGAATTAAAGGAATTGTTCCAACCTTATCCCCTGTAAACACATTTACTGCGTCAATAAAAAGAGGGGGGACGTTTCATTTTAATATTCCTCAGAGTCATAATGTATTTATCTATCTATTAAGTGGAAAGCTTTTGATTAATAATGAAGATGTCGAAATCATGGAACATTATGTGACAATTTTGAATAATGATAGTGATGAAGGATTTTCTATTAAGGCACTAAATGATGCGACGTTAATAATTGGGACAGGAGAGCCTTTAAATGAACCTGTTGTTGCTCATGGCCCTTTTGTTATGAATACACAAACCGAAATAATGGAAGCTTTTAGAGATTATCAAATGGGGAAAATGGGAGTATTAATAGAGAATTGATTATTTGATTTCTTTAATTTGAATGAATATTGATTATTAAAAGGAAGCTTAAGATTTAACCTTTTACATTTATTTAATTTTAATTCTTTTTTATAACATCCCTTGAATGGGGCAAATCAACTAAAAATGGCTATTTACAATTTGGACGCTATGCATAGCGAAATCACTTTTAAAGTGAAACATTTAATGATTAGTACTGTAACAGGTAGCTTTACTAAATTTGATGCGACATTAGAATCTGAAGCGAATGACTTCAGTGATGCAAAGATTAAATTCTCTGCAGAAGTTGAAAGTATTTCTACTAGCAATGAACAACGTGACGGACACTTAAGGAGTGCTGACTTTTTTGATGTTGAAAAATTCCCGACTATTTCATTTTCTTCTACTTCGTTTTTGCATGTTGAAGACAGAGAATATAAATTAATAGGAGATTTAACAATTAAGGGGGTTACTAAGTCAGTAACACTTGCTGTAGAATATGGTGGTGCAATGACCGATTTTTATGGTCAATCAAAAGTTGGTTTTGAACTTTCTGCTAAGATAAGTCGTGCTGAATTTGGCCTTATTTGGAGTGCTGTAACAGAAGCAGGTGGTGTTGTTGTTAGTGATGAAGTGAAATTAATACTTTCCGTTCAATTAGTTAAGCAATCTTAAGATTTATACCATTTCAATTACTTTTTAAATAAATTGTAGTAACATTAAGTAGAGAACTTATCATTAATATTAAAAAATAAAAAATGAATATTGCAAAACAAATACCCTCGTTCTTATTAGCTTTTGTTTTTATTGTTTTCGGAGCTAATTTTTTTTTACATTTTATTCCTATGCCAGCACCTACAAAAGATTATGCAGGAGATTTTGGTGTTCTTCTTTATAAGACTGGCTTTTTAGCTATTGTGAAAGTCTTAGAAGTAATTATAGGTCTTTTGCTTGTTATTAAAACTACAAGAGCCTTGGCTTTGTTGTTGATAGCACCAATAGTAGTAAACATTTTCTTATTCGAAATTCTAATAGCTCATAAACCAGGTATTGGTGTAGCATTATTATTGATAAATTCAATAGGAATCTTTTTTTCTAAAGAAAAATACTTAGGAATAATTTCCAAATAATATTTTTTCAAAAGGTCAGTTTTTAGCAAATATTTAATGCTTAATGACTGACCTTTTTAGTGATTATTATAATGGCAGTTTATATTTAATGTCATATTGCAATGGTATATTTTTATAAAAACAAGCTTTCCCTACTTTTGCAGTTCCTTTAATGGAAATGATTGCTTCCTTATTAAGGACAGTTGAAATGCCTCTTTTAATTATGTCAATAAAATCAAAGTTGAGAGTTGCAGGGATCTCAAATGAAGATTTGCGCGAAATATGCATCATTGTATCTAATGTATAATTCACAATATATTTTTGATTAAAATATACTTCACAATCAATTTTTTTAAGATTGATGCCAAAGTTATTGGGATTATAAAATAATAGGTTCATTTGTACTATAGTTTTTGTCAAACCTACATGCTTAACTTGTAAGTTTTTTATTTCTCGATATTCAAAACTTTCTGCATGTTTGCAACCATTTAGTAAAAGAAGAATAAGAAATAAAAATAAAATTTGTTGATATCGCATAATTATATTGTTAATTATTGCAACAATATGTAACGTTTATGACATAGCAAATCTTTTTATTCCCTCATTAGTATAATCCTTCTCTTACTTAATATTAAAAGTTGAAAACTCAAGAAATATGATATTAGATAGTCTATATTTTCCATGTATCAGTTATTGTCAATTATTGTCAAAAAGTTCGTCATTGGTTATTGAACAGTATGATTATTTTAGAAAAATGAGTTTTCGTAATAGATGCATTATTTCTGGTAGCAATGGTTTGATAAGTTTGACTGTGCCAGTTGAGGGAGGGCGAAATAATCGAAATGTCATGAAAGACGTAAAAATATGTTACACAGAAAATTGGACTTTGCAACATTGGAAAGCAATAGTTTGTAGTTATTCAAAGTCACCTTACTTTGAATATTATGGAGAAAGCGTTGAGCAACTAATTAAAAAAAGGCATGTTTTTTTAATAGATAAGAACTTGGAGATTTTACATTGGATAGTAAAAACTTTAAAATTATCATGCACTTTTGAATTTTCAATTCAAAACAGTTTATTTGATCTAGACAATATTTCTGATTACAGAAATAAATGGCTGCCAAATAACTATCTAGAAGTAAGCAATTCTTTACCAGAATATTTTCAAATTTTTGAAGAGAAGCTTGGATTTAATGTTAATTTGAGTATTTTAGACTTATTGTTTTGTGAAGGGCAAAATGCAAAATATTTATTAAG
>CANCPA010000016.1 GCA_947379895.1 Chitinophagaceae bacterium
ATACTCAAAGTAGCTCAAAGAAAAAATGAAGTATGGATACTTATGAAGTGCTTTAAAGAACTTAGTGCCTTTGCGACTTAGTTTCTTTGTGGCAATAGAAATAAAAAAAGACAAAAAAACATTTAATTCAATCTATGCGTAAGGTGAGTAAGGATTTAAAACTTTAAAAGTTATACGTTTTAAGTGATACTTTAAGTAAATTAATAGCCTTATACTTTTTACAACTTCTTCTTTTTCTGAAAAGTTAGTAAAAGTATAAGGCTATTTTAATAAAACTATATAATCAGTATTTTAATAATCGCCTAAGGTTTCAGGCAATTGTGCTAATGCTTTTGCCAATTGATCGTTGTTAGGCGCAATTCCATGCCATTCGTGTGTTCCTTCCATGAAATCGACTCCTTTGCCCATTGCAGTTTTCATGATAATACAGATTGGCTTACCTTGTCCTGTCAATGATTTTGCCTTATTTAAAGTAGCAATTGTATCATCTACATCATTACCATCCATTTCTAAAACTGTCCAATCAAATACTTCAAACTTTTGTTTGATATCTCCAAGATTCAATACTTTTTTGGTAGAACCATCTATTTGTTGACCATTAAAATCAACTGTAGCAATAAAATTATCTACCTTATTATGTGCTGCAAAAAGAATTGCTTCCCAATTTTGACCTTCTTCCAACTCTCCATCGCCACATAATGAAAAGACTAAACTTTTATCTCCATTATATTTCTTTGCTAAAGCAGCACCAATTGCCACACTCATACCTTGTCCCAAAGAACCACTAGCTACACGGATACCAGGCAAATGTTCGTGAGTAGTAGGATGTCCTTGTAAACGAGAATTTAACTTACGGAAAGTAGCTAATTCCTTAACATCAAAATAACCAGCCCTTGCCAATACAGAATAAAAAACGGGAGATATATGACCATTAGAAAGGAAAAACAAGTCCTCTCCTACACCATCCATACTAAAGTTTGTATTATGATTCATAGTATTGAAATAAAGGGTAGTCAAAAAGTCGGTACAACCTAATGAACCACCTGGATGTCCACTCTGAACACCATGAACCATACGTACGATATCACGTCTTACTTGTGATGTAATTTTTTTAATTTCTTCTGCAGATGCCATTTTATTATTATTTATGGGAGCAAATGTAACTTTTTACCCATTACAATTAATCATTTTTGATAAACTAAAACGTTATTTTAATGAAAATAATCACATTTATTTTAATTACACCATGATTAAACGTTAAATCAATCTCTTCGAAAAGGAAAGAAAGAATTACTAAATTATTGATTTTATATCTGCTTTCGAATCATTTATTCTAATTTTTCTCAAAAGTTCATTCCTTCTTTCCACAATTTGTGTATAATCTAATTTAAGATAATTGCTGTTTCATGGTTAGACCTAATAAATTTGAAGGCGACAAGTATTTCATCACACTATTAAAGAATTACCTTGACAGAAACAATTATTAGTTTAAACACAGTTAATCCAATTGAGTTTTTTGGAGTTAATAACGGGAAATTAGATGTATTAAAGAAAAAGTTTCCCCTCTTGAAAATTCTTTCAAGAGGGACTCAAATTAAAATTAGCGGGGCGCCTGAGCAAATAGAAGTTGCGAAAGAGAAAATTGACCTCCTCATTCAATACTTGGAAAGAAATGGTAGCCTAAGTGAAAACTACTTTTCAAAGATTTTAGGAGGCGACGATGCAGAATCAATTGATAATTTCGTTGATAAAAACCCAAATGATGTACTTGTTTTTGGACCAAATGGCAAAACTGTAAGGGCAAGAACTGTCAATCAGAAGAGAATGGTGGAAGCTGCCGACAAAAATGATATAGTATTTGCAATTGGACCGGCTGGTACCGGAAAAACTTATACTGCCGTAGCATTAGCTGTTAGAGCTTTGAAAAACAAGATAGTTAAGAAAATCATTTTAACAAGACCTGCAGTAGAAGCGGGTGAAAGCCTAGGATTTTTACCTGGAGACTTGAAGGAAAAGATAGACCCCTACTTACGTCCCTTATATGATGCATTAGATGATATGATTCCTGCCGATAAACTTGGGTATTATATGAGTACACGTACCATTGAAATTGCTCCACTAGCTTACATGCGTGGGCGAACATTGGATAATGCCTTTATCATTTTAGATGAGTCTCAAAATACAAATGACCTTCAATTAAAAATGTTCTTGACCCGTATTGGTGCAAATGCGAAGGCGATTATAACAGGCGACCCGACTCAGATTGATTTACCTCGCAATCAAAGAAGTGGTTTAGAAAAGGCATCAAGGATTCTAAAAAACATTCCTGGAATTGCTCATATACAATTAGATGAAGAAGATGTTGTCAGGCATAAATTGGTAAAAGCAATTATTAAGGCTTATGAGAAAGACCATAAAGAAGAGGAAGAATATTATAATATTAGAAATTCAAAATAGCTGAAAGAGGTTAAAAAAACAAACAAGGTTAAGGCAAGGAATACAATAGTTTTATAATTAATAAACTATAATCACTGTCGTTTAGTTAATAGTACTAACCGAAAATAAGGGTGTCAGACAGAGCCTGTCGAAGGCGTTCAAAGTGTGAAAGAACCTTATTTTATCCCGGTTTCGACAGTCTCAACCTTACAGTCGTTCCTTAACTAAACGACATCGAAACTATATTTGAAATTATAAACTCCCTGTCATAACCTCTTTTTAATTTTATTTATACATATAGATAGTAATAAATGAACTCAATAAGTATATGAAATTATTAACTTAAAAGAAATATTGTGATATGATATTGACTCTATACAATATTTTGATAAGAATTTCGTTTATATAGATGGATTATCATGCAAAAAAATAAATAAAATGAAAAAGCACATTAGCATAGTTAGCATAACCCTTTTTTTAGGAATTTCTGTTGCAAATGCTCAGATAACACCTACTATAACTTCGAAGCCACCTTTTAAAGTGAGAACAGCTAAGAAACCGTCCCTATCCCCAATTAAATCGCCTGCAATTTATCCAAGTAAGAATATAGTAAGTAAAAACGTAGTGTATGAATATATAGACACTACTTTCCCAAAAAGTGAAAACCATTTCCCACTAAATGGGAATGCGGGTATTGGTACTCCTGCTCCTCAGGCACCTTTAGAAATTAAAAAGAGTGCAGGAAATGTAAAAAATAAAAATATACTACTTCAACTGAGTAATGTGTGGGCTGACGCAGGGCAAAATGAACCAACCATGATGTTTTCAAATGGAGATTTGAGTGATCCTAAAAGCACAAGTTATTGGACTGTAGGTGCTAGGGTGTCGGGTGATAACGTATTAAAAACGCCACAAACCTTTAAAGTTTGTTTTAAGGCTCCTGGAGCAGATTACGACCAAGAGTTTTTCTCTATTAACTCTTATCAAGGAAAAGTAAAGATTGGAAATGTGAATGAATTAGTAGATGGATATAAGCTTTTTGTAGAAGAAGGAATCTTGAGTGAAAAAGTAAAAGTTGCCGTTAAAAACTCCGATGATTGGTATGACAATGTATTTAAGCCTTCCTACAAGAGAATGACGATTAATCAGCTAGATGAATTTATAAAGCAAAATAAACATTTACCTGATGTACCTACTACAGAGACAGTTATGAAAGAAGGGATAGATTTAGGAAAAATGAATGGAATTTTACTAAAGAAACTCGAAGAACTTACCCTTGATGTCATTGATTTGAAAAAAGAATTAGACGCAACAAAAAAAGAATTGGAGAAAATGAAGAAATAATTAATAATGATTAGTGGTTAGTGATAAGTTATGAACTATAAGTGATGAGTTTTCTCCTAGAAACATATTGAACTAACCACTAACCACTAACAACTTACCATTAGCTTTTCTTATAAATCACAAAATCATTAGCCATTAATTCAAAGGTTTCTTTTCTATTAAAAACAAAGGATAACCCTGAAAATACATTTGTAAAACCACCTACAAACCACTCGTGTTCAACTTCAAATTTGATTTTATTATCTCCCCCAAAATTCAATATAACTAAAACTACTTCATTTTCAAACCGCCTTAAATAACTCATCACTTTTGGATGTTGTGACGGTAAATTAAAAGTTTCGCCTACCGCTACAGCTTTTGTTTTGTGCAAAGAGAGTAAAGTCTTATAAAAATTATGTAATTCAGTCGGCTGTTTCCAAACAATCTCATCCTTATTGAAAAACTCTAACCGTTTCTTATTCGGATTCTCTTGTCCACTATAAATTAGAGGGAGTCCACGTCTCCAAGTACTTGTAAAAACGGCGAAAGCTTTTGCAGCCGCGCCATATTTTTCACTTTCAGTCCCATTCCAACTATTCTCATCATGATTTGAAGTGAAGAATAACTTCAGGGCATGTTCAGGATAATTGCTGTAGTCATGTAATACATTATAAATGTCATTTGTTGAGGCTTCATTCTTAACAAAACGTTCAGTTATATGCATCCAATTCCATGCATAACTAACATCGTAAACATCATGATAACGTATATCTTCACATTCTGCTAACCAAAACAGGGGCTTTATTACATCACAATGTGTTCTGGCGGCCTTCCAAAAGTTCAAAGGGACCAAATGTGCCATATCACATCTAAATCCATCAATATCAAACTCTTTTACCCAATAGCGCATCGAACTAATCATTTGTTCACGCATATCCACATTGTAATAATCTAGGTCTATCACATCTTGCCATCCATTCCTTTCTGTAAAATTTCCTTCCGCATCCCTAACATAGAAATCTGGATTAGATATTGTCCATTCATGGTCTAAACCGGTATGATTAGCCACCCAATCGATGATGACTTTTAATCCTAAAGAATGCGCACAATCAATTAATTGCTTAAAATCTGATAATGTACCAAACTCAGGATTAATACCCACATAACTACTACAAGCATAATAGCTGCCTAATGTCCCTAATCGTCCCTTTACACTAATTGGTGTAATTGGCATCAACCAAAGAATTTCTACCCCCATATCCTTTAATCTGGGAAGATGCTTACTAAACGCTTCAAAAGTTCCTTCCGCTGTATATTGCCTAATATTTACTTCATAAATGTTACTTCCCGATGCCCACTTAACTGTATTAAATAGTTGTCCCATAATAGTGTGTATAAATTCAAAGATTATTTCGGAATTAATATTCCGATTTCGGCAAAGAAATAGCTTTATTTGTAACCATCTATGATTGACAATAATAAACTTGAAAGGAAAATTGGATTATTGCAGGCTACTGCCATCAATATGACGGATATGGTGGGCATTGGCCCCTTTGTTGTGTTGAGTGTTGTGGTACAAATTATGAATGGACCTTCATTCTTATATGCATGGATTGCAGGCGCTTTTCTTGCGTTTATTGATGGAATGGTATGGAGTCAGTTAGGATCTACCTTCCCTTTAGCGGGAGGAAGTTATAATTTTCTGAAAGAAGGATATGGAAGTAAAGGAGGAAAAATAATTAGCTTTCTTTTTGTTTGGCAAACCTTAATTCAAGCACCTCTCGTAATTGCATCTGCCGCAATTGGCTTTTCACAATACTTCTGCTATATTTTCCCCTTATCATCTATTGAAAGTAAAATGATGAGTGGCAGCATCGTTCTATTAATTGTTATTTTATTATATAGAAAAATTGAAGATATCGGAAAGATAAGTGTGTTCCTTTGGGTGGGAGTTTTAGTAACGATGGCTTGGATAATTGGAGGAGGTCTTTTTCATGGTAATTTCATCACACCTATTGCCCATATAAATGAAGGTTTAATCTTTAATCAGGCATTTGTAACAGCGATTGGTTTTGCAAGTGTAAAGACAATGTATAGTTATTTAGGCTATTACAATGTTTGTCAATTAGGAGGGGAAATAATCGATCCTCAGAAGAATATACCTCGAAGTATGTTTATTTCTATTGGTGGCATTGCTGTTTTGTATTTATTGATGAATATTAGTGTTGCGTCTGTTTTACCAATTGAAGCCATTAAAAACAGCAAATTTGTAGTCAGTCTTTTTGTTGAAACTCTTTCAGGGCCCACTTATGCCACAATTGCAACTTTACTCATATTGTGGGTAGCCTTCGCTTCGGTATTTTCTGCTACTTTAGGCTACTCGCGAGTTCCCTATGCTGCAGCAGTTGATGGTGCTTTTTTCAAATCATTTGCTAAATTACATCCTACCAAAAACTTCCCATATATATCACTTTTAGTTTTAGGTGGCGTTGCTTTCGTTTTCAGTCTTTTATTCAAATTGAAGGATGTTATCACTGCCATTTTAGCCATGAGAATATTGGTACAATTTATAGGACAGGCTATTGGATTAATGCTATTGGTGAAGAGAAAAGGAATTGGAATGTTTGCCTGGAAGATGCCTCTTTATCCACTTCCTGCCATTATTGCCATCGTATTATGGGCATTCATTTTTTATTCAACTGAGGCAAAATTCATGATTAGCAGTATTATCATTATTTCATTAGGACTCATTGCTTATTATGTTAAACGAATTTGGGATTAAGTGTAGTGTTATAACTGACTTTATATTTTCGCTTGACTATATAGAAATAGTAATTAGGGAGAATATTTTATTAGCATTTGTGTATTTACAATATTTCATAATGTATTTAGTTGAATGATTGCATTGAAGTTTGAACTATCTGTTAGGAATAACTTGGCTTAGTACAATTAACCTAGATAACGCAATAGGATACTTTTACATTTCACAACTACTTCAAACACAAGCTTTTACATGATTTGTTTGACCTCAAGGTAATTTATTATGTCTTCAGTCAAAAAATATGCATAAAAACTTGTCTATTTTGTTTTTCTGAATTTCATAACGTATCTATTGCGTAATCTGGGTTTAAATGATTCACTGCGCAAAAAAACTTATTTATACTTTTTATATTAGTTACACCTTTCATTTAGTTTTGAGGCATGTATAATGACATTTTTTTACAAGAAAGATTATTGGATCGAAAACAAAACAATGCTTTTAGAACCCTAAAAAGCAAAGAAGAAAAGGTTGATTTTTGTAGTAATGACTATCTTGGGATTGCCACATTTGAACATATTTTAAAAAGCGATAGATTTAAGTTTAATGAATCTGACAATCCACAACAATGGGGAATCGGTTCGACAGGTTCAAGATTATTAGCTGGAAATTATTCTCTAATAGAAGAGACTGAAAATGCGATTGCAAATTTTCATGATGCCGAATCAGGTTTAATTTTCAATTCAGGATATGATGCAAATATTGGACTATTGAGTTGCGTGCCTCAAAAAGGTGATACCATAATTTACGATTTCCTTTGTCATGCTTCAATTAGAGATGGAATTCGATTATCGCATGCACAATCTTTTACATTTCTGCATAATGACTTAAATGATCTTGAAAGACGACTTAAAAATTGTTCAGGCAATATATTCATTGTAACAGAATCAGTATTTAGTATGGATGGTGATTTTTGTCCTTTAAAAGAAATCATTGCCTTATGTAAACGCTATCATGCACATTTAATTATTGATGAAGCTCATGCAACAGGTGTAGTTGGGATACGAGGAGAGGGCTTAGCACAACACCTAAACTTACATAAAGAGATATTTGCTAGGGTACACACATTTGGAAAAGCATGCGGATGTCATGGTTCTATTGTACTAGGTTCAAATAGTTTGCGTGACTATTTAATAAATTTTGCTCGAAGTTTTATTTATTCTACTGCTTTGCCGCCTCATGCTATTGCTACAATTGCGTGGAGTTATCGAGTTTTTCCATTGATGTTAAAAGAAAGAGCACACTTGAATACATTGATAAATTACTTCCAATCATCAAATATCACATATCAAAAACTAGTTTCGTATACACCCATACAAGTTGCAATTGTTGAAGGTAATGATGAAGTAAAAGAAATTGCACTGACTCTACAAAAAAACAATTTAGATATACGCCCTATACTTTATCCGACTGTTCCTAAAGGAAAGGAAAGACTGCGCATAGTATTCCATAGCTTTAATACAATTTCAGAAGTAGATTTGTTGATTAAACTACTTACTACTGATTAGCAACTGTGATGATTAAGGGAGTTGTACGTTGTAAGTTTTAAGTTGTATGTTTTACGTTTTAAGTTATACGTTTTAAATATTATAAAAGGATTGAATGTGCAAGATGGATTGCAGTAAACCTGATTATGCAATAATACTCGACTTCAATTCAAAACTATTTCAAACACAAGTTTTTGTATTTGTGATTTTGCTAAAATCATATTGCATAATCGAAGTTAAATTTGATTTCATATTTTCAATTTATTTAGATCTATTTCGAAAAGAGTATCAATGATTTACAACAACCTATATTTTTGCAAATAATAATTAATTTAATGATTAGAGTACCACCATACTTAAAACAGGGCGATACAATCGGCATCATTTGTCCCTCAGGATTCATGCAAGCAGAAAAAATTAAAACAAGTATTGAACAACTTAAGGAATGGGGTTTTCAAGTAGTTTTAGGAAAGACAATTGGAAATCAGTATCATTACTTTTCAGGAACAGATGAACAACGACTATCAGACATTCAATTCATGCTTGACAGTCCAAAGATAAAAGCCATTTTATTTGGAAGAGGCGGTTATGGATTGAGTCGGATTATTGACCAAATCAATTTTGATAACTTTAATGATAATCCTAAATGGCTGATTGGGTTTAGTGACATCACCGTTTTACATGCCCACATTAATCAACAACTTAGAATTGCAACCATTCATGCACCTATGTCGGCCGCGTTTAATGATGATGGCTATAAAAACGCTTATGTTCAGTCATTAAAAAAAGTAATTAAAGGGGAGTCCTACACTTATACTTCAAATGCTCATTTATATAATAAAATCGGGATAACAAAAGGCGAGCTTATTGGAGGTAATCTTAGCATTATAGCTCATTTAATAGGCTCAACATCTAGTTATTCTGACAAAGGAAAACTTTTGTTTATAGAAGATGTAGGAGAATATTTATATAATATTGACCGATTAATAATTCAATTAAAAAGGAGCGGTTTCTTACAACAAACGGCAGGCATTATCATTGGAGGATTTACCGACCTAAAAGACACCACAATTCCCTTTGGCACTGACATATACAACATAATAAATTATCATATTAAGGAATTAAACTGTCCAATTTGCTATGATTTTCCTGTAGGGCACCAAACAAATAATTATGCGTTAAAAGTAGGAATGATTCATGAATTGAATGTTACTTTAAATGGTGCGTATTTGAAGGATTTATCCTATTAAGTTGCTTCAAATATCATTTCTTCTCTCATAAACAAACTTGCTTATATATAAAAGAGTTCCAAGTAATCAAGTTTTTAATTAGTTACCCAATACTTTTTACTTTTTATGCATCCATGTATTTTTTTAAAGTAGAAATACTAATTTAGTTATAAGAATCAGTTAATTAAATAATATTATTTATCAACAATACAACTAAATAAGTCTTCTCAACGTCGCATTTTATTACTTTACGCCCATGATTAAACAATGGCTTAATTGGAGAAGTGCATTCGGACTCATAGCAGTACTAATTGTTGTAGGGACCATCTTTTATTCAGAATCTCTAGCAAAAAAAATTGCAGCTCAAGAAAGAGACAATGTAGCAATTTGGGTTGAGGCACAAAAAACCATTCTAAACTCATCAGACTCTGCAAGTTTAAATTTAGCTACAAAGATATCAAGTGGCAACATTAATATTCCCATAATAGAGACAGACGAACACGACAAAATATCTAATAATTACCTAAATCTTGATACTATTGATGTAAAATACAATAAAAATTATCTTGCAGAAACACTTGAATCTTTTAAAGAATATGCACCTCCAATAGTACTTGTCATTAGCAAATCGCCTTATATGGCCAATAAATATTATTACGGTCCGAGTTTATTATTGACTCAAGTTAAATATTATCCTATCGTTCAACTATTTATTGTTTTCTTGTTTATAATTATTGTAATGCTTGCACAAAGAGCAAATTATAATAGTAGACAAAATCAGGTTTGGGCAGGGATGGCAAAGGAAACAGCACATCAATTAGGCACACCTGTTAGTAGTTTGCAGGGATGGCTAGAAATGATGAAGGAAATGAAAGATATGGGGCCAATTGTTACAGAAATGGAAAAGGATGTGAATCGTTTACTTTTGATTACTGACAGGTTTGGTAAGATTGGTAGCATGCCTAATCTTGAGGAGAAAAACATCATTGAATTGGTTGAAAACATGATGGATTACATCAAGAAAAGAGCAGGAGGAAATGTAAATTTCGAATTAAATACATATGGACAAACATTTATACTCTCTTTAATTTGCCCTCCTTTATTTGATTGGGTAATTGAAAACCTTTTAAAAAATGCATTGGATGCCATGGAAGGAAAAGGGAATATTTTAATTACTATAAAAGATGCTGCAGCACAAATAATCATCGAGGTTACGGATTCTGGAAAGGGAATTACAAAAGCAAATATTAATAAAGTGTTCAATCCTGGATTTTCAACCAAGAAACGAGGATGGGGATTAGGACTTACACTTACCAAAAGAATAATTGAACAATATCATAAAGGACAAATTTATGTTTTACAAAGTGAACTTGGTAAGGGAACTACTTTTAGAATCATACTAAATAAATAAATTAAAGGTTAGTTATTAGTTGCTAGAAAATTTGATAAGAACAATTTCACAAGTAATTCATCACCAACATTTCATCATCATATATCATAACTCATCACTAAAATGAAGCTCCTATATAATATTTTCATCTGGCTTTACCCAATTGTTGCTCGCTTAATTAGTGGTCAGAATGAAAAGGCAAAACTTTGGGTTGAAGGACGAAAAGACATCTTCGAAAAACTAGAGGCATCCTTCAAAAACAATATGTCTCGGGTTATTTGGATTCATTGTTCTTCATTAGGCGAGTTTGAACAGGGGCGCCCTGTAATAGAAGCGATTAAGAAAAAGGATTCTACTTCAAAACTTTTAATTACCTTTTTCTCTCCTTCCGGCTATGAAATTCGTAAAAACTATGAAGGTGCCGATTGGATTTATTATCTCCCTATGGATAGTAAAGTAAATGCCATCAGGTTCTTTAACATTGTAAAACCCGAGCTAATCATCTTTGTAAAATACGAGTTTTGGTTTTATTATCTTCAACAGGCGAGGATGCGAAACATAAATACAATCCTAATTTCGGGGATATTCAGGAGTAATCAACCTTTTTTTAAATGGTATGGCGATTTTAATAGAACAACACTTCAGTTTTTTACCTGGCTTTTTGTTCAGAACAAAGTTTCGGCTGAACTTCTTAAGCGAATAAATAGAGTGAATAACGTTACAATTAGTGGTGACACTCGCTTTGATAGAGTAATAACTATTGCCAATCAATTTGAACCAATAGACGTCATTGAAAAGTTTATAGGTAATTGTAATAAGGTTGTTGTTGCCGGAAGTACTTGGCAAGAAGATGACGAGGTATTACATCATTATACCATTATTCATCCTGAAATTAAATTCATTATTGCCCCACATGATATCCAAAAAAGCAGGATTGATGAATGCAAAAATCTTTATACAAATGCAATTACTTTTTCACAATTAAGGGAGGGAATAAATTTAGAATCTGACACTTCAAATGTATTGATTATTAATAATATTGGCATGTTGAGTAAACTATATCACTATAGTACAATAAGTTTTGTAGGAGGAGGTTTTGGAGGTGATGGCGTACATAATGTACTTGAAGCTGCCGTTTATAATAAACCTGTTATATTTGGAGAGGAATACAGCAAATACAGAGAAGCTATAGAATTAGTTGAAATTGAAGGTGCTTTTAGTGTTAAGAACACGCTTGAATTAGAGAAAATACTTAATAAACTATTCACTGACAATAATTTCTATGAAAGATCAAGTAAAGAAGCAGGGGAATATGTAAAAAACAATGCAGGCGCAACTGATATAATATTAGCATACCTACAATAATCGGTTGGAGTATTAAGATATGAGTATTTAGAAGTGTGTTTTAGTTTATAGTTTAACTTAATAGTTGGGTGAATACTAGTTTATCGATTTATTTAATCATAAATCACCCCTCCTTTCTGGCCACTTACAGGATCGGAATTAAACGTTAAAGAGATGTTGAAATTAGTTTGCTTTAACCAAGATTACGCAATAGGGCTCTATTACAATTCACAACTACTTCAAACAAAAGCTTTTACTTGATTTATTTGACTTCGACGTAATTTACATTTAGTAAGGACTAGAATGTTATACAACACATTCATTTGCTTTAAAATGAGATGTGAACTATCAAACATGACATGAGAAATATTAAACTATAAAAGTATACATGTAATCACAAGATGGAAAATATCAAATATGAGATGGAAAATATGAAATATGAGATGAAAAATATCAAATAAGAGAAGCACAATATAAATCACTAGATCACAAATATCAAACATGATTTGGTCAATATCGAACATAATTTGAAAAATATTTAACTACAGAAGCAAAATATTAATCACGAAATAGAAAATATTAATTGTATTAACCACTCTCCCTGTCACTAATTTCAGCCTCAAGCTGCTTGCTGTTCCTTATTTTAATGACTACCAATTTAGTGATTCTCAAGTGGGTGCATAAAAGTTTTTCGCTTAAAATATTAACCCTAAATAAATTCGATTTATGAAAGCTAAAAGTTCAAACCGATTAGAATATGGATTTATTCGGTTTTTTTGCCTCTGAGCCGGCAGGCTTCGTCCTTACAACGCCACTCCGTTCAACCTTTTGAGAAAAAATATCCTACGGATTTTTCTCAATTTCAGCTTCGCTGAAAGCAGATTGCCCTAAGGTGGCTTATGTAAGGACTGGTGAGAAAGAGAGTACTAGAAAAACAATTTGAAAAAAAGCTATTTTATAAATTTAGCTGTGCGGAAATTATCACTAAAACACATTGGTGATAATGTATTTTAGTAATGGTAAGCGAAAAACTTTTATACACCCCGAATAAAGAATAAATTTTCTAATTTATTTCATTCTATTACATTTGCGGCATGTTTAAACAATCAATAGCAATACTCTTTTTATTTGCGTTCCTGACGCAAATGTTTAGTAAGGCTATTATTGTATGTAGTTTCTACGCTAATCAAAGCTATATTGCTAAAAACCTTTGCGAAAACAGAAAGAAACCTAAAAGTTGTTGCGAAGGAAAGTGTCAGCTTACAAAGAAACTAAATAAAGAAACGAACGAGGACAAGCAAAGCAACGAACGTAAATCAAGTAAAGAATCGGAGGTTCTTTCATCTATTTCCTTTTTCACTCATCAATTGATTCCAAATAGTATAGATATTTCAAAATTTTACTCTGAACATAAGCTAATTAAACCAATAGATAAATCATACGCAATTTTCCATCCCCCCGGAATAAAGTTCACAATATAAGTAAGTTGCTAAAGTTGAAGGTATTAAGTACTAAGTATTAAGTAATAGGTATTAAGTTGTACGTTATACTTATAAGGTTGTACTCATTGCAGTTTTGTTGATATGAAAGTCTGCAAAAGTGTACAATTTAGATACTCTTATAGCCTCTACTCAATCTGAATAGCAAACTTATATTCAATTAAATTTCACCATATAGGTACTTTAGAGAAATGATATTAATTCAGATTTGTAGTATCGAATAAAACATCGAAGGTTTCATTTTTTCATTCGAGACATTGCTACATTAATGTGGAGCGCTACTTATCTTAATTAAAATTTACAAGGTTTCTACTGTGACTATATGGAACTACACTTTCGCGATTTTGTTTACTCTAAGTGGTATAGCCATCTGAGTTGAACAATCACTCATCATTTTCTCAATTAATTTAAATTAAACAACTAAAAAAATTATGCAACGTATTTTCATATCATTTATAGCAGCTTCATTGCTTTTTGTTTCTTGTAAAAAAGATAGCGTATCAAGTTATAATAGTAACGTAAAAGCCGACTTATCAGTTGAGTTTGATAACATAGCAGGGTCTCAGGATTTACAATTGAATACAGGTAAATATAAAACGACAAATGGTGACTCAATCACAAGTATTACAAAGCTTAAATACTTTGTTAGTAACTTTTCATTCACTAAAGTGGACGGAACAGTGTATACAATTCCTCAAGATAGCAGCTATTTTTTAATTGTCGAGGGCGATTCAAGTACTTATGAGCCTAGCTTTAAGGTTCCTGAAGGCGAATATAAATCAGTGAGTTTTGTATTAGGCGTTGATAGTGTTCGTAACACACTCGATGCAAGTAAACGCACAGGCGCACTTGATGTTACAGGAGAAGCATCTGATATGTATTGGACTTGGAATAGCGGCTACATATTCTATAAATTAGAGGGCAATTCACCTCAAGTTCCTTCGATGGGCGGCATGGGAAATTCGTTTATGTATCATATCGGTTTATTTGGTGGTAAAACAACCCCTACAATCAACAATATTAAAACCATTTCACTCGATCTTACGGCAAGAGGTACACCTAAAGTTAAATCGGGCAAGGACACAAACATACACTTAATGGTAGATGTATTAAAAATGTTTTCAGGAACAAATACAGTTAGTATTGCAGCACATTCAATGGTTATGACGGATGCTTATAGTGCTTCGATTGCTGCAAATTTCAGTGGAATGTTCCGTCACGAACATACCGAAAATTAAGCAAGCAAATCGTATAATGTATTAAGTAATAGGTTGTAAGTTTTACGTTAAAACAAATAATTCAACAATAAAACATTGGATTTCATACAAAGTTTAAATCATTTAATTAAACTAGATTAACGTAGAATTTACTACCTATTCTTAAACCAATTCAGGTTAAAAATGAAATTTACTCGAAATATCGCTTTAATAGTTTTACTCTTTGGCATTAGTATTTATGCCTGCAAAAAGGAACTCTCAGAGCCCTTTTTGGGATTTCAGCAACCCTCAAACTTTCCTCAGCCGACTTATCATTTTGAGTCAAATACAGTAACAAAAGCAGGTTTTGAATTGGGAAGAAAACTTTTTTACGACCCTCTTCTTTCGCATAACAATACAATTAGCTGTGGAAACTGTCATATTCAAACTTCGGCCTTTGTTCATCCGGGACATAGTGTGAGTCATGGCATATATGATAGACTTGGCAAACGAAATAGCCCTCCTATCATGAACCTTGCATGGAGTACAACATTCATGTGGGATGGAGGAATTTTTGACCTTGACTTACAACCACTTGCACCGATTGCAAATCATGTAGAAATGGATGATACAATCACCAATGTTTTAGCAAAACTCCGACATACAACTACTTATCCTACCTTATTCCAAAAAGCTTTTGGCTCGACAGAGATCACCGGAACAAAATTCTTAAAAGCACTTGCACAATTTATGGTCATGTGTGTAAGCAGCCATTCAAAATATGATAGTGTAATGCGAAATGAAGGTGCGCACTTTTCAGAGAGTGAACAAATTGGATATAGCCTATTTCAACAAAAATGCAATAGTTGCCATAAAGAGCCCTTATTTACAGATTTATCATTCAGAAACAATGGTTTACCGGTAAGTGGATTGAATGATGAAGGTCGATTTTCAGTCACACTAGATAGTTCTGATAGATATAAATTTAAGGTTCCTAGTCTTCGAAATATATTATTTACTGCACCCTATATGCACGACGGTAGATACTACGACTTAGATGGTGTGCTAGATTATTATAGTAACAATGTGCAAAACACATTAAATCTTGATCCCTTATTAAAAGAAAATGGGAAATTGGGAATTTCCTTAACATCTGCTGATAAACTAAACCTATTAGCTTTTTTGAAAACATTGAGTGATAGAAGCTTTTTATTAGATAAAAAGTTCTCGGAACAATAAAATAAGTTGTAAGCTATAATTTGAACGTTACAAGTGTTAGGTATAAAGTAGAAAAGTTGAGGATAAAAAATATGAAAAACAAAATAATTCAGGTTAACATTTTACCATGAAAAAGATTCTTTTAATATTATTAATTACCTGCTTCTTTGGGAGTAAAATCGTTGCGTGCGATATATGTGGCTGTGGCGTGAGTAGCTATTACAATGGCATACTTCCCGATTTTAAAAAGAAAATCATCGGGTTTAGATATCGATTCAATTCACTAAAAACACATATTGGTTTAAGTGGTGTTGAAAGCTATTTAACAACTGTAGAGCGTTATCAAACAGCAGAATTTTGGGGAGGATGGAATATAGGGAATCGATTTCGGATCATGTCTTCTATTCCTTATAGCTTTAATGAAAGAAACAATCAGGGAAATAGTACGAAAAAAGAAGGAATTGGTGATATTACTTTCACAGGATATTATCTTATATATAAACAAGAAAAAACAGTATTATCCAATTTACGGCTAGGTCAGAGTTTATGGATTGGAGGAGGGATTAAACTTCCTACAGGAGCTTACAATCCCGCAGAAAAGCAAGGTAGTACACAAAACTCAAATTTATTTCAACTAGGAACAGGCAGCCTTGATTATATGGCAAATGCAATGTACGATTTAAGACTACAAGATGTAGGTATCAATATCAACGCTAGTTATAAAATGAATAGTAGTAACAATCACGACTATCGATATGGTAATAAATTGAGTACTGCAGCACAGTGTTATTATAAATTTCGCCCTTTACACAATTTATCAATTGCACCTAATGTTGGAGTAGTGTATGAGAAAGGGGTTACTGATTTCAGCAACGGATTCAATGTAGATATATCGGGTGGAAATATTACTATTGGCACAATTGGTATTGAGACAGCATTTGACAAACTTAGTTTTGGTGGAAGTTGGCAAACTCCATTATCTCAAAACTTAGCAAACGGCTTTGTTAAATCTAACAACCGATTAATGGTACATGTTTCTATGTCATTTTAGTTTTAGGTAAAATTATTCATAATTTTTATCAATGTCACCACGACATTTTATCGAATATGTAATTACAAAATATTTTTAGACAAATAATTAAAAGCTTTAACTGCTTTATCTGAAGATTTATATTGTTCTACTTTTGAAGGATAATACAAATTGATACTAATTGTTGAAGCATCAATCATTTTCTTGAAATAGGTCTGAGGTATTGAAACTGAGAATCGATTTGCGATAGAATTATGGTACTTTTCAGAAAACAGATGAGAAGAAATTGGAAAAGTAGTCACCCGGTCCTTTGCCGTTATTTTGATACTATCCAAAGACTTAATTGGCATATTAGAATAAAAAGTAAAATTCATTATTGCAGAGTCTTTCCATTCATCTTTATATTTGAAAGAGAAATCAGCGATAAGTTTATTACTTTCTGACTCTTGAAAAAGAATTGGCTTTACAAAATACAACATTCCTTTATCGCTTGCAAAAAACGTTTCAACCCACTTATGTCCTTTTTCTGAATGAAATCTCTTTACAAAACAACTAGATAATCCTAAAGCAAGTAAAAATAAAAAGCAGATTAATTTAATATTCGATTTCATGATAATTTGCAGAGATTAGTTTTTGATGAATCGTGCTAATATGCTTTTTGCATCAAGTTGTAAATTAGCAATGGAATCTGACTTAGTTGAAGCAAGAACGTAAAATTTATTCTTATCAATTTTAATCACAGTTTCAATTATAATGGTGCTATCAGATTTTATTTTTTGATAAAATTCAACCTTTTTACCTTCTATTTCAATTGAACTCTTCGAAATATCTTTTATTAAACAAGAATCTTGAGCAACATTTGGAATACCAATAAATAATTCATAATCAAAGTCATGACAAATATATTTATTGAGAGGGGGCAAACATTTTTTATTGGGATTTAAAGTAGCGTATCTTTTAAAAGAATATGCATCAATCTTTTTAAAATATTCAGAATCCCTTAACTCAAGCGAAATATTATTAAATAAATAGTTTTTGTCAACAATACTTTTACAAGCAAAAAAAAGGATAAGAAAAATTACAATTGAAAAAAATGAAAATAAAGGCCTTAATATCATATTATATTTAAAAATGGCGAAATCGGTGTTAACTAGAACTAGAAAAGACTGAAAAAATAAAAAGAGCTGCTAAATAAATTTAACAGCTCTCAATAAATTTACTCTCCAGTTACAATTGTTTGATAAGTCACTATCAAATTTAAAATATTAGTTTGCTTGATATCAACAGTTGAAATCTTAGTGATTCCACCGTTTTTAGCTGCTGTACTAATACTTGCATCTTGGTCAAAAAACAAGATACCCAAATAACCTGTTGCTGAAGCTGTACCAACTTTCTTTCCTACTGCATTACTTGTAGCATTTACAGGAAGGGTTAAAGAACAACTTGTCAAAGCACCAACAAGCAAACAAATCGTTGCAAAACTTAAAACTTTTTTCATTTTTAGAAATTAAATTGTAAAATAATTCAACAAATATATAGTTATCTATTAAATGAAAAGAAAGTATGAAAAAAAGTTGAAAAAATTATTCACCAATAATGAGGGCACTCGCACAATTCAAACTTTTTATCCACTTACTACAAATAAAGAATTTTGGCAATTGATAAACTATGTTATTTTTACAGCCTATGGCAATTTTAAATACTTCAGAAACATTCAAGAGGCTAAGGAATCGTTATCGCCTTGTGGTGATGAACGATGATACTTTTGAAGAATTGATTACTTTCAAATTAGACCGACTTTCCGTTTATATAATGATGAGTTCAATATTCGTGATTTTGGTTAGTCTTACAGTTGCACTAATTGTATTTACACCCATGAAATATTATATTCCTGGATACGGAAGCAGAAATAGTGAGACTGAGTTTAAGCTACTTAAAATTAGGACAGACTCTTTAGAACAGGCTATTCATTACAACGACCAATATATTAATGGCGTAAAGAAAGTACTTAATGGAACAAGCCCCGGCAAATTGGATACTGTAGCTATAAAAATCCCTAATGCAGAAGTAACTAACGATTAATTTAATTGATAACAATTTTCATACATCAATTAATAAAATGGATAATAAACGGCTTTTATTACAGTACGCAGGCTTTGCTGCACAATTGATAATTGCATTAGGAATTTCTGTGGCAATTGGATTATGGATCGACAAAAAATATTTTCATGCTACACCATGGTTCGTTTGGCTTTTACCATTAATCATTTTAATTGGATTAATTATCAAGGTTATTAAAGACACATCAAAATAAAAGAATTTACACTCATATATAAAATCACACATGAATCATAATTACGGCAAATTGTTATTTCCTACCCTCCTACTCTTTGTAACTATCACACTTATTTTCATGGTAGCTTCTAGCTTTTGGGATAGCATTGGAGTAAATCATTGGGTTGTTGTAGTAGGCAATTTATTATTGTACTTAATATCGGCAATTACAGTTTGGATGCATTTGCAGGCTATCAAAAACCCTAATCCCAATGTATTTACACGGAGTGTTATGGGGAGTACTGTAATTAAACTTATGGTATTAGGTATTGCAGTCATGATATATTTGATGGTATCAGGAAGTAAAAAAAGCATCTATGCCATATTTATTTGTATGATTCTTTATATGATATATACCGCATTTGATGTAAAGGCTGCTTTACAATTGAATAAAAAGCCAAAAGAATAATGCCCATTAAAGAACATCCTTTACATGCACTTGCGGCATATCTGCCTGATAATTCCTTCGAACCAGTTGTGAATTATATAAATCATTTTAAGATACACCTTACTGTAACAAGACAACGTAAAAGTGTATTAGGCGATTATCGTCATGCGGGAGGATGGGGAAATCATAAAATTAGTATCAATGGAAATTTAAATAAGTATGAATTTCTAATTACGTTCCTTCATGAACTTGCTCATTTATTTACATACGAACAATATAAAAATAAAGTTGAACCACATGGAATTGAATGGAAAAATAACTACAGTCAATTATTACTCGACTTTGTACAAAGAAATATTTTTCCACAAGATATTGTCATAGCATTACAAAAATCAATAAAGAATCCGTCTGCTACCGCAAATGGTGAAACAGAATTATTGATGATTCTTCGTAATTATAGTCAACAATCTAGACCAGGATTTACAATTGTTGATAAAATTCCTGATGGTGGAGAATTTATTACTGAAAATGGGAGGCACTTTAAAAAAATAGGCAAAAGACGGAAGAGATATGAATGTTTGGAACTAAATACAGGACGTAGATATTCGTTTAGTGGATTATCAGAAGTGAAAATAGTTGTTAATAACAATACTTAAAACAAGGCAAAATGGGGAACTTTTGCATTAAATACAAATCGATTTATTGTTATTTGAACTCAATCCCTACTTTTGTCGCCTTAAATAATATTTAATTATGGCAAATACAGCAGACATCAGCCGTGGAATGATTTTAAAACTTGACGGTAGCCTGTACAGTGTAGTAGAATTTGGTGAAAACAAAACCGCAAGAGCTGCGGCTAAAGTTTGGGCCAAATTGAAAGGAGTTGATAATAATAGAAGTATTGAAAAAACATGGAATAGTGGAGAAACAGTATATCCTGTTAGAGTTGAAAAAATTACTTATCAATATTTGTATAAAGATGAAACTGGATACAATTTGATGAATAATGAAACTTACGAACAAATTGTACTTGCAGAGGAGATGATCGATGCACCACAATTTTTAATGGACGGTAGTGAAGTGTTTGTTTATGTAAATACAGAAACTGATTTACCAATAGGTGCCGAATTACCTGAGAAGATTGTAGTAAGGATTACTTATTGTGAACCAGGATTAAGAGGCGATACAGCAACACGTGCTACAAAACCTGCCACTATTGAAACTGGAACTACTGTAAATGTTCCATTGTTTGTAGATGAAGGTGAACTTATCAGGGTTAATACAAAAACAGGTGAATACTTAGAAAGGGTAAAAGAATAGTTTTTGAAAGAGAAAAATAAAGACAGTCAATCATTTTTTGATATTCTGTCTTTGTTTTTCAGTATAGATTGCATGTTAAAATGTGTGAAATTTGTACTCTTTTTTTGTAATCCTAGCATTTTTGCTAACATTTATTGCCTGTTACATTAAATTATTACTACTTTGCCATCCCTTATCTGAAATAGATAAGAATTAAAGGCAACTGTTAACTTACCGTATAAAACAATCTATTATGGATTTAAAGCAGATTCACGAACTAATAAAGCTTATCAATAAGAGTAATATTGGAGAAATAAGCATAGAAGATAAGGATGGAAAAGTCACGATCAAACAAAAAGACGAGCCTATTGTATCTTATCAACAAGCCGCACCTCCACAACAAGTATATAATGTAGTTGCTCCAACTCCCTCTGCATCTGCAATCGAAGTTACTGCACCATTATCATCAGCACCTGTTGCACAAACGCCAAAAGCTGATAATTTAATAACTATTAAAAGTCCGATGATAGGAACTTTTTATAGAAGACCTTCTCCTGACAAACCTAACTTCACAGAAATTGGCACAGAAATTACGCCTGGAAAAGTACTTTGTATTATTGAAGCGATGAAATTGTTCAATGAAATTGAATCAGAGATTAGCGGTACTGTTGTTAAAATACTTGTAGAAGACAATAGTCCTGTTGAGTATGATCAGCCACTCTATTTAGTAGAGCCTAGCTAAGGATTTTGAAATGATAATTTCATAAAACAAGAGTGTTTGCATCCTTTAGTAGTACTTGCTTATATTCTAATGTATTCGCTTGTCGATACATTTTCATTTTAGCTAATTAAGAAAATATGTTTAAAAAAATATTGATTGCCAATCGTGGTGAAATTGCCCTACGTGTTATTAGGACTTGTAGAGAAATGGGAATAAAAACGGTGGCTGTTTACAGTACTGCTGATAAAGATAGTTTGCATGTACGATTTGCCGATGAAGCTGTCTGTATTGGTAAACCTGCTAGTTCCGAATCTTATCTCAACATTCCTCATATCATGGCTGCAGCAGAAATTACCAATGCTGATGCAATTCATCCAGGATATGGGTTCTTGGCAGAAAATAGTAAGTTTTCACAGATATGTGCAGATCATAACATTAAGTTCATTGGGCCAACACCTGATATGATTAATGCAATGGGAGATAAAATTACTGCTAAAGAAACAATGATAAAAGCAGGTGTTCCTGTTGTTCCCGGAAGCGGTGGTTTACTCGAAAGTGTAGAAGAAGCTATTGAATTAGCTAAGAATAAAGTTGGCTATCCAGTAATTTTAAAAGCAACTGCAGGTGGTGGCGGAAAGGGAATGAGGGTTGTATGGAAAGAAGAAGAAATGGAAAAAGCCTTTAATACTGCAAAGATTGAGGCAGCAGCTTCTTTCAAGAATGACGGTATTTATATGGAGAAATTTGTTGAAGAACCCCGTCACATTGAAATTCAAATTGCAGGCGATCAATATGGCACTGTATGTCATTTGAGCGAAAGAGACTGTTCTATTCAACGTCGACATCAAAAATTGGTGGAAGAAAGCCCCTCACCTTTCATGACTCCGGAATTACGTAAGGCAATGGGCGAAGCAGCAATTAAGGCAGCTAGTGCAATCAACTACGAAAGTGTTGGAACGATAGAATTCTTAGTAGATAAGCACCGCAACTTCTATTTCATGGAAATGAATACTCGTATTCAGGTAGAACATTGTGTAACTGAAGAAGTTGTAAGCTTTGATTTAATTAAAGAACAGATAAAAATTGCTATGGGGGAACGTATTTCTGGAAGGAATTATGAGCCTAAGATGCACGCCATAGAGTGCCGTATCAATGCAGAAGACCCTTATAATGACTTTCGTCCTTCACCAGGTAAAATTACTACACTTCATACTCCAGGAGGGCATGGCGTTAGAGTAGACAGCCATGTTTATGTTGGATACGTTATTCCTCCATATTATGATAGTATGATTGGGAAATTAATAACTGTTGCGCAAACACGTGAGGAGGCTATTGATGCAATGTACCGGGCTTTGAGTGAATATGTTATTGAAGGTGTTAAAACAACAATTCCTTTTCATTTACAACTTATGAAAAACGAAGACTTTAGGAGTGGCAATTTCACTACTAAATTTTTAGAAAGTTTTGAAATGAAATAATCTTTTTTAATTTACAAATTGCAAAAGCCCACAGCTAATAACTGTGGGCTTTTGCAATTTCGCTTCATCCAACTTTATTTTCATATAAAAGAAATAAATACACAGAACGGTGATAACAAGAGTTAATGCAATTTACACGTATGCAAACAAACAAATTAAACCTTAGAAATTATTATTTACTTCTTACAACGTACAGCTTGCTAATGCAATAATAGACCTGCTTTTATACCAATTGTGAAAGAAATACCAGGACTTTTTCCAATACGATCATTACAGTAATTAAAAGATGATGTTGTAGTATAATTATAATATGAAGTACTGTAATATTTTTTATTATCTATTCCATAGCCCAATCCAAAATACATATCAATTAGCCCCCTATTTTTTATTACCCATTGTTTTCCTAGTTCAATTTGTAAACTAGCAAATTGGGTCGTAGGACGAAGTAACTGATATTGTCTATTTCCTATATATGCAATCCTATTTTCATCATAAGCGCCAAAATATAACATTGGTCTAGCATATAATCCTTGCAAAAGGTGTACTGTACTATCGCCGCCAATTTCAAATAAAGGTAATTTGCTAAATTTATATCCAAATCCAAAAAACAAACCTAATTGACTCTTATTATGTTCTCCAGAGTGATTCATTGTATCGGAATACTCAAATCGATCATTATTACCAATCCCTATAATTCCCAATGATAATTCCATAGAATTCTCCGAAGTAGTAGCAACTTCATAAGTAATTTGAGTATACCCTCTAAACAAACCAAACAAATCAAGTTTTAGATCTCTCTTTGAATCTCTGAAATCTTTTGCAACTGAATTCGTTTGTCTTTGATTATTTAAAGAGTCTTCTAGTTGAATGGTTGTATCTCTACTTTCAAAAATGGAAATACAATTTGACTTATATAACGAAGCATTAAAAAGATTTAACTCATTAGCATTTGCCGCAATGACAATCACTAATGACAATAAAAATAATAGTTGTTGCTTTGTCATTAAACCGATTTGATATAAGACTAAAATTTAAAAGAAAACGTTGCGTTAAAGTTAACCAAGAGCCGCATTTTTCCCATATTATAAAACAGGAGCAAGAGTGTCATTTGCTTTTTTTCCCATTGTCACTTTAATCAATAAAAATAATCCTACAATTACTAGTGTCAACGAAATCAATTCTGCTTGTGTGGGCTGAAAAGGTAGACTTTCATATTTAGTATTTACCCGGATCTTTTCGATTGTAAATCTTTCAATACCATTAAAAATTAAGTATAATCCTGTTATTTGTCCTGCGACTTTCAATCTTTTCCTCAAAGAAAAAAGAATAATAAATAAGAGAGTACAGGCTACGGTTTCATATAATGCTGTAGGAAAAACCGGAATTGGCAACTGATTGCAATATTGGATTCCCTCACACCCCAAAATTCTTTTACCTTCACTAATCACATTATGAGGATAGTTATAGGCGAAAATCCAATTAGGTAAATGCCAAAAAGGTTCAAAGGAAATATGTCGCACATTCTCTAAAGTCTGGAATTGACTAGTATAAAAATCCATATTATGACCAAGTGCCTTACTATAATCGGAGCCCGAAGCAGTAACCATTTGCCCTGTCGGTGACGATATAAAGTTACTATTCAATACCCCCCAATCACCATCCCCACTAACCTGACAGCCAATTCTTCCAATCGCATATCCAATCATAAGTGCAGGTGAAAAAGCATCTGCAAGATGAATGATTTTAATAGAATTTCTTCGGGCATAAAATGCAATTGCTAAACCCGCACATATTAGTCCTCCATAAAAAGTAAGTCCGCTAAATGAAATCAAAGCTTCAATTGGATCTTTAATAAATTCGTTCCAATTTTCAAAATTATGAAATATTTTAGCACCTGTAAACCCAAAAATGGCTGCATAAATTACCATGTCCCCTACCCTATCATGTGGCCAAATTCGTATCACTCTTTGCTCAGGATTTGTCAACTTTTCCTTATTCTTTTCCCACCATTTTAACCCAGAGAAAACAAGTCCAGTAACGAATCCAATAGGCAAATTCCCATTTATTGAAAGAATAAATGATTGAGGATCATTAAATACATCGCGCATAACAAATGCACTTATTATCTTATATCCGAAAATAAAACCTACCATAAAATTGATAAGCAAATCTGATATAGAAGCAGGTGCACCTACCATAATTTTCTCTTCAGTATATGACAATAATCCTTGTTGTTGCTTGCGTCTTAATTCAATCGACACTACCCAAGCAGACACTAAAAAGCAAATGGCAACAAAGAATCCAAAAGTGTTTACAAGTTTAAGAAAATTCAATTCAACACCAAAGAAATCTTTGACTGCATAAAATAAATTTGGATACATATCTGATAAATTAGTTAGTTATTATTTTATTATTCCCAAAGGGTGCAATGTTAATTAATAAAACATTAGTTAGTATCAGCAACTTTGTTATAATCATACAAAAAAGCCCCACTTATAAAAGTGAGGCTTATAATCATAGCTTCTATTAATTAGTTGCAATGCCTATCAAATTCTGAAATAAGATATTGAGCAATAACTTGTGCAGGACGACCTTCTATTTGATGACGTTCTACCATGGTAACTAATGATCCATCCTTAAACAGTGCAATAGCAGGTGAAGATGGAGGATAAGGTAATAGATATTCTCTTACTTTTTTAACAGCATCAACATCAAATCCAGCAAAGCTTGTTACCAAATTATCAGGCAATTTAGATGCATTATTAATAGCCATCAAGACGCCTGGTCTACAAGCGCCTGCTGCACAACCACAAACCGAATTTAATACAACTAAGGTAGTACCTTCTTGTTTTATAGCCTCAGTTACTAATTCTGCAGTATTAAGATCTTCAAATCCATGATCAGTCAACTCTGCCTTCATTGGCAATACTATTTCTGCTGGGTACATATTTTCTTATTTTTAATTTGGTTGCAAAAATACAACAAACTACATCATTGAAATGCTTGTTAAAAAGCCATTTTGCCTTTTTTCGATTATCGTAACCGACAAATTGACGCTTCATTTGACCATAAAGAGACAAAATGTCTTTTAAATATTTAAATTAAGTGCATTGGAACAGCATTTGTAAAATAGGTCTGCAGAAAACGATATTTAATTACATTTTAAAACTAAAAATTATGACACTTGTAAAACATGGTTATCCAAGAGACATCAACTACTTGTTTGATGAAATTTTCAACAGCTTTCCTACCTCATGGGGTACAGACAATCACAAAGCAACTAACTATCCGAAAGTAAATATCCACGAAACAAAGGATGCTTTCTTGTTAGAACTTAATGCGCCTGGATTGAACAAAGAGGACATTAAAGTAAATGCTGAAAATGGATTATTAACAATTAGCTTCGAGAAAAAAGAAGAAGTAGAAAATGAGAACGTTAAGACAATTAAAAGAGAATTCTCTTATAATAGTTTTTCACGTAGTTTTAGCTTAGATGACAAAATCGATTCAGAAGCCATTCAAGCTAAATACGAAAATGGAGTTTTAAAACTTAATCTTCCCAAAAAAGAAGATATAAAAACTGCTCCTAAGACAATTACAATTGGCTAATCACTGAATCAATTTAAACAAATTAGGCTGACTCAATTTACTGAGTCAGCCATTTTTTTTGGTTGATTAATTAGGCATCTATTATGAACAATGTTTAATTCCTGTTTGAACTTCACTAGATAGTATTCAAAAAAGTAGGCGTCAATTCTGTATCATCATCTTTTGGCAATCCTTTTTTTATCATTGGAACTTCCACCGTTTTTTGATATTTGTTTTTCTGATTTGATGAATCTTCACTAATTCTTAATTCCTTTTTCTTTTGATCTAATTCACGTTGCTGCTCATCTAATTGCTCTTTCAGTTCTCTTTTCTTTTCTTCCATTTCCCTTTGCTTTTCCTCTATGTCTTGCCTTAGCTCATCAAGATGCTGCTTTTTCTCGTCAATACGTTGATCCCTTTCGTCATTACTCTCATTATCATTCGAATTTTTACCATTACCAATAACTTTCAACCCCTTAGGTGTCATTACATACTCCTTATTAGTTTCCCAATACATATCTTGATCATTATAATCATCATTTTCCCAATTCCAGTCATTACTTCCTGAACCAAAGTCTAAATGTGTTCTCCAACCTATTTTATCATCAATTTTAATTCTTTTACCTATAGGGACTGCAATCGTAATTATCATTCGCTGATTTCTAAATTTATCGGTCGTATTAATTCTAATACCTTTATAAAATGATAAAACAGTATCCTTTTGAGTTATTGAATAGGTTATCTTATTAGCCAGATTATTGGCAATTTCTTTACTCCTTCCATTACTGATTTTTGTTACTGTTACTTGAAAACTATCATTTGGAGATTTAACAATTCGAACATCTGTATTTGGAACAAAAACAGTATCACTATCTATCCCTTCAAAAGGTTCAATTTTTAGCCAATGTAATCCTCTTCCTTTCCAACCATATCCACTCAATACAACATCAAGTTTATCTACTTTAGCATTTGTTAATTGAACCTTTTCTTCTATAGCATTGTTTCGATATTTAAAATCATTTCGCAACGCAACAAGTAAACTAATCAAACAAATTAATCCAATTACCCATAGTGAAAAAAATGTATAGCGAACTAGTGTACTATTTCTTTTTGCCTTTGTAATACGCCTAACAACCCAAGTAATGATTCCAACAATTGGTATCCAGATACAAAGTAAGATACCGCACCATGCAATAACGGTTTCCCAACCATCAGAGAATAGATAATTTAAAACAGGAGAAATCCCAATAAACACTACGCCTAGTCCAAATAGCCCCATTACAACAGAAAACAACAATACTGCTAATATAAAGTAGGCGAAAATTTTAGCAATCAGAACAATCACCCCTCCTAATCCAGAACTACTTTTACGGGCAGCATATGACACTTCATCACCAAATTTCCGAGCTTTAGGAGCAAAATCTCTTCCTAATTCTTCTGCTTTGCTTTTAATATCTTCTCCAAATTTTTCTGCTCTTCCTTTAAACCCCTCCATATCTGTTTGAATAGTGTTTTTAATACTGTTCAAATCAACTCGCTCACCTTTCATCTCTAGCTTATCTGCACTCGTAATCGCTTCGGGAAGTATTAACCAAAGAATAATATAAAGTATAGTAGCTCCTGGACTAAATGAAAGACTAATAAAATGAGGAAAACCAAACATATCCCAATTGTTCCAATGTGTAACAAAGGATAAAAAAGGAATTAAAAACAACAAGCGAACTACCCATAAACTAATCCCTAAATAATGACTAAGTCCACTAGCAACACCACCCAAAATTTTATCATCCATATCCCTAAACAAACGTTTGCGAGGACTTCCAATCACTTGTGTTGCAGTGCTAGGAATTGTAACCCATAACACTAAATAAGGAATAAAAGAAATTCCGAATGCTACAACTGCTAATATCCTTATAACAAGAGGGTCAATACCAAAGTAATTGGCAATACCACTACAAACACCTCCCAAAACTTTGTTATTTTCATCCCTATATAAGCGATTTGAATAACCCGAAAATTGTTGTTGCTGATGTTGTTGTTGAGAAGACTTATGCTCCTTCTTAGAATTGCCTTCTAATTGAGCTTGAACTTTTCCTTCTTCATCATCAAAATCTTCAGGCCGTCCCATACTCTTAATGATGTCATTTACATCTTCCTCTGTAATACAGGTACTACCTTTTTTCAATATTTCAGCAAATAGTTCTGCAATACGACTTTCTATATCATTAATAATTTCATCTTTTCCTTCTTCATCAGCAAAATAACCGCGAAGACTTATTATATATTGCTGTAGAATTTCATAAGCAAATTCTTCAATCGGAACTACTCGTCCTTGAAAATTAATATTTATTACTTTTTTCATTGTATAATTTTTTGTGGGTTAAAGTATTGTTGTTGTTGTTTCTTCTTCAGTAGTAAAAGTATCATTTGTTTGTGTCAGTGCATGAACTGCGTCGGCTAATTCTTTCCAAGTACTTTCGAGTGATTGATAAAAATCCAGGCCCTCATCCGTCATCACAAAATATTTCCTTGGTGGTCCACTATTACTCTCTACCCATCGATAACTAAGATAGCCTGCATTTTTTAATCTTGTAAGAAGAGGGTAAAGCGTTCCTTCTAAAATGCTAAGATTGGCCGCCTTCATTTTATCTACAATGTCACTTGGGTAAACTTCCCCTTGACGAATTACAGATAAAATGCAAAATTCGAGTACGCCTTTTCGCATTTGGCTCTGTGTGTTTTGAATATCCATTTTTATTCGTTTTTATGTTAATAATTTAAATTCATCGCTACTAATTAATTTTATAATACTTTCTTTTTCAACATTGCTTGAATGAAAAAAAGTATCATTCTTTTTACTTGACAGGACAAAGATATAGAGAAATTCAGTACTATGCAAAACAAAGTACCTTTTTTTTTATGGTAATTGGCTAAGAACAGTTACATATAAACTACGTTAGCATTGATTTACAATAATTTAAATACATTTTAACCCAAAAACAACTTTCGATCCATTTGACAAACGGTAAAATAGAATGACAATGTACATTACTCAAAATTCGATTTAAGTAATAATGTGATGATTTGCAGGAAACACTTGTTACTAAATATGGATAATGAATAATATTGACTTAAATCGATTTGAATTTGCAAAAAGAAGATTTTTAAGCAGGTTAATTTGCTTTATTAACCATCAAGGACAGATATAGAAAATTGAAATCTAATTATATCATTTCTTTGGTAAAAAGACTAACATCACAAATCAGCAAAATTAATTTGTGATTCATCAAGTGGCTTCCAAGTTTATCGCTCAAAATAAATACTTGTATTACTTATCAGACATTAATTAAAAAGAAGTTTCACAGATAGTATAAATTATAAAAAAAATTGACGGCATTTATTTACAAATTTTCTGAAAGTTGCCCAATAAAATCATTCTGAAAACTACTTATATAGTATTCAAGTTGAATTACAAAATTATATAGGGGCTATTTTAAATTGTAAATTGGTATTCTATACAGTAGGATATGTTTTATCAGGCTAGCTCTTATGTATTTAGAACTTTTACTAGTCTTCACTTTCCTTATCCTGTAAAATAGCGGCAGTAGAAGAAATATTTTTAAACAATGAATCTAATTCTACAGCTGTGGATTTTAAATGATCTACTAATACCTTTTTTCCATCCTCAGAATATTCATTATGCCTTTCCAAAAATTTGACTAATGCAAGTGTATTTGGTAAGGTATCCCTTAAAGCCTTATTACTCATAAGAGTTATTTCGGTCAATTGTAAGTCCTTATCTTGAACTATTTTTGTTAGTGACTCAGACCTCTCTCGTTCTTCTTTCCGCTCATTTTTCTCTTTCTTCTCATAATATACTCCCATTGTAACAAATAAGGCAATAAGTGTGGTACCCAAACAAGCATGTACCCGCCAATATAATACCCTATCTATCGATAATACCTTATCATAAAGAGGTGTAGTAGGACAAAAAATTATACAAAGCAGGCAAACTATAAGCGTAAATAAAATATAACCTAGTGTTGTTTTATCAAATTCGCCTTCATCATCAATTATCATTGATAATGCTGATAATATTACAATAAAATAAATGATACCTGCAATACTTAGTCCAAACATTACAGCTGATAATACTCTAAATAGGTTCCAAGAAACAACATAAATACCTTTTATATAAGGCTTTCCCCATTTATAGTCAGCATAAAATACGATGGAAGTGAATATTAAGAAGGCCACATTTTTATAAAATGCTAACATTAAGTTGAAACATAAATTCAGCGTTATAATAGCAAGTAAAGTGACAATAAGTGATGCACCAAAAAGTAATCGACGCCTATGAAGAAATTTAATTTTTTTATTGAGTGCACGCAAAGTTTCAAAACTAGATAGCCCAATCATAGCGGTTAATTAAAAGAGTTATAAATGCAAGTAGAAATAATCAATTCCGCAATAAATAAATTCAAAACATTTATTACGATAAAGCAAACAATTGAACGTAAAAATAAGGGAATCATTTTAGAAATATTGGCAAAGAATCTCATTTATATTAGAAAGTTGTTCATTTTCTCTTCAAAGACACATTTTAATAATATCAAAATGTCCTATCAATTTATGATTCAAACAAACATCATATTTTAATTAGTGAATTAATTTATTGACTCATTTTTGCTTTTGAATATAAAATTTTTCATCATATCTAACTTTCCTTTCAATAAAAAAGTTAAAAAATTTCACAATAAATAACATGCGGTTCGATAAAAAAACATATTGTTCGAAGCCGAAGTTGCTAAACTTAAATCAATAGCTAAACCCTTAAATTAATTTATTGTAAAATTTGCCATTGCTTGTTACCACGCTATTAAAAACAGTAATTATACCTTATATACTGAATTCAGTACATTTTCTCAATTTGCAATTATTTAAAATAGAATTGCTTTTCAACGAAAAAAATCAGAAAAATTTACTCTTCAGAGTAGATTAACAAACAAACTAAAAACTAATTAAATCTACATATAAAGATTTTTGAATGTTTTACTAGTAATTCTAGCCGGATTATGCACTAAAAACCAATTTGACTAATTTGCTAAAGGCTAAAAATGAATAGAAGTTAAGTATTGCTACTTATCTTTACCTCATCTACTCAAATAATGATTTAAAATGGCTAATTCGCTTTCTGACAGTTTTTTACAACTAGTAAAAATTATGGATGACCTTAGGGAAAAATGTCCTTGGGATAAAAAACAAACTATTGATACACTTCGACCACTCACAATAGAAGAAACTTATGAATTGACCGATGCAATAACTGCAAAAGATTGGCAAGGAATCAAAGAAGAATTAGGGGATGTATTACTACATTTACTTTTCTATAGCAAAATAGGTTCCGAACAAGGACAGTTTACTATACAACAAGTAATTGAAGGTATTAGTAAGAAGCTAATTCATCGGCACCCGCATATTTATGGCGATGTACAAGTAGCTAATGAGGAAGATGTTAAACGTAATTGGGAACAATTGAAACTGAAAGAAGGAAAAGGAAAGAAAAGTGTACTTGAAGGTGTTCCAAAATCACTTCCTTCCATGGTAAAGGCGACTAGAATTCAGGAAAAGGCCAAACAAGTTGGCTTTGAATGGGAAAACAAAGAAGATGTTTGGAAAAAAGTGGAAGAAGAGATTATCGAATTACAACAAGCAGTAGAAGAAAATGATCAACAACACATAGAAGAAGAATTTGGTGATGTTTTATTTAGTTTGATAAACTATGCACGGTTTTTGAATATCGATTCAGAAGGAGTTCTTGAGAAAACAAATCTCAAATTCATATATAGGTTTCAAAAAATGGAACAACAGGCTGCATCTCAAGGAAAAAAACTTGCCGAAATGAGCCTCGAAGAAATGGACGCTATTTGGAATGAAGTAAAAAAACAAATTCGTAACGCTTGATTTATTCATTTATATCATCATTATACAAACATGGCTACTTACTCTTAACTGCAGTTTGGCTATTCACTATTTCTTTCATTATCACTCATTATTTAGCCTACGACTCTTCGCCTTTAAAGGTAAAAAGTAAGCTAGAAAAAAAAATAAAGAATGCTGAGGATGCAGTTGTAAATATAAAAAACGACACTTTATTGCTTGAATCATTATTAAATGATTCTGTATCTAAAAAGAAACAAACATTATTATCTCAACCATTTGGAATATATCTATATACCCTCAATGATGTGGGTAGTCCTATTCTTAATTATTGGAATAGCAATTTATTTACAATATCCGCTTCTGACATTCAACAAAAAGATGGCTACTATTTTACAACACAACAAAATGGAGAGCAGGAAATTATAAAAGAAACCATTACCCTGAAAGGAAAATCTGCCATATTTATTGCGGTCATTCCTATAAGATGGAATTATTTTATTCAAAACAAATATCTACAAAAGGGATTTGATGGATTTCCTAAACTTAGCGATTTTTATGAAATCAGTAATGATGCAGGCGCATTATCAATCATAAATTCTAATGGACTTTCTCTATTTAAAATTAAGCAAAAGAGTGGCCATATATATGCACAATATGACAACGTAACCATTTTACTTAGAGTACTTTTTATTTTTGTCTTAATTATTTTTCTTAATAAAGTAGCTATTGACATTATAAAGACGAATGGCCTTGCTGTTGGTACAATTTTCCTTTTATCCACTATATTAATAATGAGAATTATCACTTATAACTTCTCAGTCCCTTTCGATTATAGCCGGCTCTCACTTTTTGATCCGTCAATTTATGCATCAAATTTCTTACACCCTTCGTTAGGGCATCTTTTCATTAATTCAATCCTATTTTTCTGGATTGTTAGTTTCTGGAAATTTAATTCGCTTAATTATTCACCATCAAAATACTATGAAAAGTATGATTGGCTAAAATATTTCAACATTCTATTCTTATTAATCGCTGTTTTCTCCTTGGCAAACATCACGGGAACACTTGTTCAGGATTCACAGATTTCATTTGATGTTACTCATTTCTTTAGTCTAAACATTTTTAGTGTTGTCAGCTTCATCATCCTTGCTTTTTTGGCTTTGGGATTATATCATTTTTCTCACATACTCCTTCGACCATTAATTTATTCAAATACGCCCCTTTTAAAAACATTGCTAGTAACAGCCGTTGCAGGTCTTATATATATAAGTTTCACAATTGGGTCTTCTTCTAATTTAAAAATCATTGTATTATTTTGGTTAATTGGTTACTTAATATTATTAAACTTCCGCCAGGAAGACATGAGCATTTCTATACAAAAATCATCATTCTTTATCTTTTGGGTAACCATTTTTGCACTCTCTATTACTTTTCTTATTAGCTGGCAAAACAGAGTAGTAGATATTTCCGAAAGAAAAAAGATGGCAGAGAGGCTCATCTTACAAAATGATGCAAACGGGGAGAATGCTTTAAGTATTGCCGTATCTAATATTAATGCAAAGGTGATTGCCGCCAATTACAATCGAATTTCTTCTTCCGAAAAAGCAAATAAATATATAAAAGACAGCATTTTAAACGAAAACTTTTCTGGTTATCTCAATCGCTTCGAAACAAGTATTTATACCTTCAATCAGTTTTATGAACCTTTATTTAACGATGACACCACTTTTAACTATGCCGTTCTCACAACAATTATAAGTGTTCGTAGCAAAACTACTATCGAGCCTAATCTTTATGCATGGGAAAATGGACCTAATCAGGTAAGCTATCTTTATTCAATCCCAATTTCAAGTAATGATTCTACAGTAGGTTATTTTATACTTATGGCAAAACCCAAAAAGTATAAGAGCGAGGCGTTATATCCAGTACTCTTTAGTCAAACAGGAGAAGAAACAAATTGGAGTGGACAGAGTCAATATGCACAGGCTATTTATATTAAAGGGCGTCTTGTAAGCAAATATAATGATTACGATTTCCCATTAAAAATAAGCTCCTTACATCAATTACCTTATGAATTCTCCCTACATAAAAATGGTGAATACGAAGAGTTATGGTATAATGCTAGCAATGGTAAAACGGTAATAATTGCAAAAGCAAATACTCAATTGGTAGAAGTTCTAACGCTTTTTGCCTATTTGTTTTTCACTTTTCTAGTTGTTATTGGCATATTTCATATTGCTAACTTCTTGCTAAAAGCTAAACTTAAAGGAGTTTCTGTTATCACTTACTTGCGCTTAAGCATGCAGGCACAAATACATGCAACAGTCATCTTTATTTGTGTGTTCTCTTTTGTTGTAATTGGGGGGGCTACGATTTTGTTTTTTATAAATCGCTTTAGTACAAACAATACACAACGCTTATCAGCATCTATTGAGAGTATTGCAAATGAAATTTCGGGCAGAGTACAACAGATTCAATCTCAAAAGACTGATGATGATAATCTTTCAATTTTTGAAGGCGAATTTGGCAATAAATTAGAGCGGGACATCACTGAAGTATCCGAAACACACAATGTCGATATTAACTTTTATAGCCTTTCAGGCAATTTAATTGCTTCTACTCAACCACATATTTACAGCAAGCAATTATTAAATACACATATCAATCCAATTGCATTTTACCATCTCAAACATGATGATAGAAGTAGGTATATGCAGTCTGAAAACATTGGAAAGCTTGAATATCTAAGTATGTATATGCCTGTCCTTGACAATTCAAACAACGCTTATGCCTACATTAATATCCCCTATCTAAATTCACAACTTGAACTTAATCAGGAAATATCAAGCTTCATTGCAACTATTATTAATCTGAATGCATTTGTATTTTTGATTGCAGGAGCAATAGCTTTTTTAATTACGCAAAGAGTAGTGGAATCTTTCAGCATTATTGCTAATAAAATGAAAGAAGTTAATATCGGTCAAAAGAATGAAGCAATACTTTGGGACAGAGATGATGAAATCGGCGAATTAGTAACCGAATATAATAAAATGGTTCAAAAGCTTGAACGTAGTGCATTTGCTTTGGCAAGAAGTGAAAGAGAAGGTGCATGGCGTGAAATGGCTAAACAAGTGGCACATGAGATAAAAAATCCTCTCACACCCATGAAACTCAGCATTCAATATCTTAAAAGGGCTATTGATAACGACCAACCAAATGCTAAAGAATTAGCTCAAAAGGTAGCGACGACCTTGATTGATCAAATAGATCAATTAGCGAAGATAGCAGGCGATTTTTCACAGTTTGCAAATATTGAAAATGCTTTAATGGAAGAATTAGATATCAGTAAATTATTGGATAATATCGTTCAGTTATATCAACAGACAGATACAGTAAGAATAGTTTATCGTTCACAACCTCCTGTTTTGATATCAGGCGACAAAACACAATTAGGCCGGCTATTTACTAACTTAATAAAAAATGCGATTGAATCGGTAGATGTTGAAAGCGATTGCACAATAGAAATTCTTCAATCCAAAGAAGATAAGTTTGTAAAAATATTGATAAAAGATAATGGCAAGGGTATTCCTTCAGCTATCAAGGAACGTATTTTTCAACCAAACTTTACGACCAAAACTTCAGGAACAGGATTAGGACTTGCTATAAGCAAAGGAATAGTGGAAAATTTAGGTGGAAAAATACGATTTGAGAGTCAAGAAGGAGTAGGAACTACTTTCGAAATACTATTACCCCTATTAGAAAGTTGAATAAAGTATGGTTAAACGAATTTTAATTTGTTAAAGATTACAAAATCTCCTTTTCAACTTTATGGAATCCTTTTATTCTTGAATCCTATATTTGAAATCAAACACATTTGATTTTGCCATTTAACTTATTTCAAAAAAATATAAAATTTATGAAACAACTACTTACTGCCCTTTTTATTTTTATTTGTCTTACTGTCTTCGCAAATGAAGATAGAACTGTTGTGAATGCCCGTCTTCAATCAGTAACTGTATATAGAAATGGAGCCGAAATGATACACGTTGCTAATGCCACTTTGAAGGAAGGAAGTAATGCATTAGTGATAGAACAATTGAGTAATTCGATTGACGTAAACAGTATTCTCATAAAAGTATCAGACGGCATTACCATTCTCGGTACAGAGTTTAGCAACAATCATTTAACAAGTCAAGTGAAAACTGCAAGAGTTAGACTATTAGAAGATTCATTAGAAGTACTAAAGAAATCGTCCGAAAAAATTAGTTTAGGGATTAACAATATCAATCAACTGCAAGATATTCTGAAAGTAAATAAGGATATTAAAGGTACTCAAACAGGAGTAAGCGTATCAGAATTGATTAAACTAATGGATTACTATAAATCTAAAACAACTGAGTTACAGACAGAATTACTTCAACTCCAAGAAAAAAATCATCGGATTAAAGAGGGTATCGACAAAATTCAAAAAGAACTAAATGAAGAAAAATATAAAAACACTTCATCAACCGGTCGGATTGCCTTACAGTTGCAGGTATCATCTACCGGAAAATATACTTTTGATATAAGTTATATTGCCTTAAATGCAAGTTGGAATCCATTTTATGATTTACGTATCGAAGATATTAAGAGTCCTATTAAATTAGTTTACAAAGCAAATATTAGTCAATCAACAGGCATTGATTGGAAACAAGTTAAACTTTCCTTATCCACCGCTACCCCCGGTCAATCGAGTAATGCCCCCGAATTGACACCTTGGTTTTTAGGATATTTAAATCCATATTCTAGAAACAGGATGGCAATGGCAAAGCCTATGGCAATGATGGCAGAAGCAAAAGCTGAAACCTTTTCAATAGAAGGCTATGGATCTAAAAAATTAGATACAAAGGCAAAGAAGTTAGAGGAATATGTATCAGTTTCGGATAATATAATGAACGTAACTTTTGATATAGATATTTTATACGATATCCCGACTAATGGTAAGGAACAAACTGCATTATTGAAAACCTATCAATTACAAGCAAATTATAAGCATTTTGCAATACCAAAACTTGATAAAGATGCCTATTTAATGGCTGAAGTATTGGATTGGGAAAAATTAAATCTTTTACCGGCAGAAGCAAATGTAATTTTAGAAGGTGCCTATACAGGTAAAACGTTTATTGATCCTAATTCCTCACAAGATACACTACTTCTCTCTCTAGGTAAAGATAAGAGAGTCGTTTTAAAACGTGATAAACTAGTTGACTTTAGTAGTATTAAGTTTTTAGGTACTAATAAGATGCAAAAATTCACCTTCGAAATAACGGTGAGGAATAATAAGAAAGAGGCAATTAATCTCGATTTAAAAGATCAGTTTCCTTTAAGTACTAATAAAGAGATTGAAGTAGAGATGATAGATGCAGGTGGTTCAGTTTTGAACAATGATAATGGCGTTCTCAATTGGTTGATTAAATTACCTGCAGGAGAAACTAAGAAATTTAAATTTACATATTCCATCCGTTATCCCAAAGACAAGTCGATTAACCTGAATTAAAACGAGATTGTACCACAAATGAACATGGTTATTTTCAATAAACACAATGGTTGAATTTATCTCCATCTTGATGTTAAATTGTACATATACTAGTGCATTTGTGGTACAATAGTTAATTAATAATGCGAATCAAGGGTTGAAAGTACCGTTAGGTACTAGATATTGGTAGTGCAATATTAAAATGAATGCTTGAAGTGCCGTAGGTACGACATAATTTGCGTTTGAAACTATAAAAAGTGTTTCTTTTGAGCATTTTAAAATGACATGTCGTCCCTACGGGACTTTAAGCAATTATTATTCACCTGTTTCCTACCGATATTT
>CANCPA010000017.1 GCA_947379895.1 Chitinophagaceae bacterium
TACAAGTATCGTAATCCCTTAGCTTCAAAAAGCTCGTTTCCTTACAGTTTGTAAGGGATACTTCAACCCGAACGGCAAATTGCATTGAAAAGAACTTTCATCTTTTTAGGTATTTAATTTATAAAACACACGCCTCGTGGCGCACCATAGCCACAGGGTGCATAAAGTTTTTCGCTTAAAGAGTTTCGTGGAGACACGAACCTCGGCAGTCTGCCTTGCGGCGGTGTCCTCACGCAGCGAAAAACTTTTATGCACCCTAGCCACATAGAAAAGGCATAGTTTTCTTCTTCTATTTTATTGAAAAGAAGTTCACATAGGAATTCTACTTCGTAGCATTATGAACGCTTTTCTGAATAGAAGTTATAAAGTTGATATTATCCGAAAAACTTATGACTTTAATTTAGTCCTAGTGTTCTTTATAAAGAACTTATTTACACCCAACTTAGACCTCTTCTTAGTAATTCTATTTGAGTGGCAATTCTTTTTTTATTGATTCTACAACTGATTGGACCATTAATTTAGCCCCTATGTTATTCCAATGCCATTTGTCGCCTTTTGCCATATCCAAATGCCCCATCATTAAAGTGTAGAGGTCATCGACATGTAAATTATAGGGCTTTATGAGCGGTTCTACTGCCGTATTATGTTCCACAACCACATTCGTCAAGGTATCATCTAATACACCGGGCTTGTCCTTTACAGTTACAGGTGTCGTTTTTGCCCAAATAAGGATTGCATTAGGGGCAGCCTTTTTCATGGCTTTTAAGTATTTATCCATATACTTACCATATTCTCCTTGTGGCACCCTATCATTTGATAGCGAATGAAGCCCTGATTCATTGAAATGAATCAATTGATATGGTTGTGCCGACACAATTTGGGCAACTTTTACGACCAAATTATCACTTACATATTGTGGGGTCTTCCATCTATCCACATTGACCAGTCCCGTAAGTCCTTTCACCACTTCACTTCCATACTGACCAAGCATTGAATCGCCAATCAATAAGATTCGAGGTAGCGTACTATCAGTAATTATGGCTGGTTGAACGCCCCATCCACCAATTGCATGTTGCCCCGACAACTGCTTATCTCCCTTTTTTTCTACATTGGCTTGCACATTTGTGACTGTCTGTGCATTTAATGAGGTTGCAACAATACATGCAGCCAATGAAATTGTTATTTTCTTATTCATAATTAATTACTATTTTTTTAATTTAACAAAAGTCTATTTTAAAGTAAGAGTGTCTAATAATTTTACTACAAAGGATCAAAATCAAAAGACCTTAGAACGCAAAAGAAATAAATTGAGCAAGTTTTGTCATTTAAAAAAGAGAGTGCCTCACTTCTATTTGTTTGCAAATTTCACATCCCCGGTGAACCGTCATTGTAAATGATTGATTCAGAATAAAGAAAAAAACAGAAAAATGTATCTTCTAATCTTGACATACTCATTTATAGGGCGACCACGAAGGGTCGCCCCGACGAGTCACAAGATCTTCTACTTCAATGGCAATTTGTAATGTAAGAATGATTTACATCCCTGTTAAGTTCGTATGTCGATATTTTCTACAATACCTCATTTAAAGATTTGTCAACTTTCTAAAAGTTGACAAATCGTGGTCGCCTCCCACACCTAATTAACGCTTATCTCAGGTTTGCCTGTTGGACTATTCGAAATGAAGATTCCTTATTGAACAAAAGAACACATTTGGATAAATTAAAGTTGCTCAATTTATTTTTCTATCGTTCCTTATTAATATAAAAAAGGAACTAACAACTTGATGAATACATCATACCTTTCGTTATACACCAATGATTAAATGATTAGAGTGATTAAAATGAGTCCCAATCCCTTAAAGGGCAAAGAAGAACCTTGATTCTAAAGGATTTCAACCCTTTACTTTTCGTAACCTAATTCATTTGGAGTATAATTCAATCATTACAAACACCCTATAAGGGTTTGGAACCTTTATTGGATATTCATCATTGTTCTTCATTGAACTCAAAAAACTCACTTCATCTCGAACTTTCCCCTTACCCTAATATCCTCGCTAGAACTTCCTATCAATACCTGATATGCACCTTTTTCAACCTTGGGGTTCATGTCCTTATCTAATAATGCAATATCACGAGGTTTTAGAGTAAAATGTACCGTTTTTGTTTGACCCGGTTCTAAATTAACCCTTTCAAATCCTCGTAACTGAGTTTCATAAACAGTTACACTACTTACTTCTTGTTTAAAATATAATTGGACGACCTCATCACCCTTTCTTTTTCCTGTATTAGACACATCTACATCAATTTCAATATTACCCTTTTGAGTTTGAGTTTCAGGTGATACTTTTAGATTATCATACTTGAAGGTGGTATAACTTAATCCATATCCAAAAGGATAGATTGCACCGAATACATTGGTCTTACCAAAACCATTTGGTCCATCGCCAGGCTGTCCTGAATGTGCACCGGGTTTGAAAGGAAAGCAATATTCAATTTGACCAACAGACTTTGGGAAGGTCATAGAGAGTTTACCCCCGGGATTGTAATCTCCAAATAATGTTTCAGCAATCGCATTTCCACCTTCAGCACCGGGACACCATGCCTCGATGATTGCAGGTAAATATTTGTTTGGCCAATTGATTGTCAAAGGCTGACCGTTTATTAAGATGGCAACAACTGGTTTACCTGTCGCATAAAGGGCTTGTAATAATTGTAATTGACGACCTGTTAAATCCAGATTAGTACGACTTCTACTTTCACCAAACTGCTCTTCTGTTTCGCCAACAACTGCAATTATTACCTCTACATTCTTCGCTTTATTTACAGCCTCATCAATACCCTTTTGTTCATTAGCAGTTATTGGGGAAGAGAATAATTCACTTTCTGGCCAATCCTTATCATAAGATTCACAGCCCTTTGTATATTGAATAGTGGCAGTATTACCTAAATAATTCTTTAAGCCTTCCAAAACCGAAACAATCTTCACATTATAAGGGCCATAACGGCTGATAGAAGTTCGTCTATCATCGGCAAGAGGCCCTGTAACTAAGATGTTTCTTGTTTTTGCTTTATCTAAAGGAAGCAGGTTGTTTTCATTCTTCAATAATACCAAAACTTCTTTAGAGATTTGCTTTGAAAACTCTTTTGCATCGTTATTAAAAACCACTTCATCGGCCTTTTTAGGATCTACATAAGGATAATCGAATAGTCCCAATCGAAACTTCACACTTAACACCTCTCCTGCCCTCTTATCAATGGTATTCATACTTAACAATCTATCCTTTACCAACTTACGAGCAGGTAAAATAAAGGTTTCAGGCTGTTCAAAATTGGTACGAACATTTAATCCTGCCTCTAAAGACAATCGAACCGCATCGGCAGAATCTTTTGCCACATGGTGTTTTGTAAATAAAAATTCTACTGCATCACTATCACTCACGATATAACCATCAAAACCAAATTTTTCTCTTAATAATTGTGTCAAGAAATAATAACTACCCGTTACAGGCATCCCGTCCCAATCATTATAACTACTCATCACGCCCATCGGATGAGCCTCCCGTACAATTCTTTCGTAAGGATAGAGGTATATATTAAATAACTCGCGAGGTGCGATATGAGGATCGGTACGAGCATTGCCATCACGTCCTCCATTCGGAACACTATAGGCACAATAATGTTTTAGGGTTGATGCGACGCCTTCACTCTGTACACCCAAAACCATTTGTTTGCCTAACTCTGCAATCAAAAAAGGCTCTTCACCATAAGTTTCTACTACCCGACCCCATCGTGGGTCACGAGACACATCAAGAATTGGGGTATATACATTTGTATATCCCAAAGCTTTTGCCTCTCTCCCAACAATATGACCTGCTTTTAGAATCAAATTTTTATCCCAAGTACATCCCATTGCAATTGGAGCAGGAAATGCAGTTGCTTTTTCATTCTCTAAGCCATGAATACCTTCATTGGTAAAATCGACAGGAATTCCCAATCGAGTCTCTTCGATAAACCACTTTTGAATGTTGTTTATTGCATCGGCATGACGACTATACGGAAAAGAATATTTAGTAATTGAAGTCGGCTTGTCGTTACAAGAAGTCAAGGACTCATCAATGTTACAAATTCCATCCTTCCAAATCCTGCTTTTCCATTCAGGAGTAGGCTGTTCGTCTTTCAACACACGACCATAACCATAAAGGGTAGCTAACTGACAGGTTTTTTCATCCAAAGTCATTTGAGAAAGTAAATCTGCCACTCTCTTCTCTACAGGTTGGGAAGGGTCTTCAAAAATATCTTTTTTCCCATTCTTATTAAAATCAGTCCAACCGTTTTTATAGATGGAAGATTTATCAATTTGAGCATTCCCATTTTTCGATATTACATAGAGGCTTAGTAACACCATCATTAACTTAATACAATTCATATTTTAGTACATTTATTTTAATTTGAACAGATTACCCACTTCCTTTGTGGTACTTCCTGGAATCCAAGGCTTTTCACCATACTGATAGGCACCGGCAGTTGGAGATTTACCCTGACATTCCTTTGTGATACCCTCTATGAATATCCCTCCGTTTATTGCCTTAGATTGTTTCTTTGGAATAAAATTTAGATGGGCAATATCTTTCAATTGTTCTTTTGACTCAATCACATTGTTTTTAAAATCATTGCCTTCTACCAATTCCACTTCAGAGAGGTTATTATATACTTTCTGACCATAAATGGCAGTGCCATTTGGTCCCCAAGCATGCATCGGGTCGGTGCAATTAAAGATTGTATTATTATAAACCTGATGGTTCACCGCATCCTTGTTAGTTTGGATACCATGTTCACAATTCCAAACTACATTATGATGAATAATGAATGCGGTGTCCTGATTATCCAAATAAATGCCGGTTCCGATTGGTTTCTGTACCCCATTTGCCTTGTTATCATGCATCCAATTGTAAGCAAGTTCAGCACCATCCCCATTTGTGTGATTTGAATAGGTAATCCCCAAATCGTTGGTACCCATTCCTCCATTATACAAATGATTATTGATAATTCTTATCTTAGGTGAGGAACCGTGAGAAATAACACTTCTACCTGTTTCATGACAAGTATTATTTAGAACATTTAGTTTAATTCCATGTGTCTTAATAGCGGCACCATCAACTAACATCCAATCGCAATCTTCTATTAAACAGTTTTCAACTGTATTTTCTTTTCCTTGTAAGGTTATTCCATCGCCCCAACTATGCGCTACATAAACTCCATCCACCTTATTCTTCTCACCAGAAACAAATACTCCATTACTTGAAGTCCATCCACTTCCATACATTCTGAAGAGAGAAGGATATTGTACACTCCCACTCTCTAGCAAACAGTTTTCTGCATTTTTGAAACTAATGGATGCGGCAAAGAAATGCAAACCAATGACCTTTATGTTTTTCCGATTGTCGGCAACTAAACCAAATTCACTGGAACGAGTTTCGATTAATAAAGATTGAATATCCTGATTTTGAGGAACAAAATAATAGAGCGAATCGTTTTGCCAAATCCATTCGTAAGCCGTATCAAGTGCGTTGAAATGATTAGTTATGTAGGCTTTTCCACCACCGAGATAGCTCTTTTTACTATATTTTGAGAGGGGGTACTTCTTATTACTCACTTGCACGGCACTATCATTACAGTCATGAATATTACCAATTGCAGCCACCCATTTCTCACCTGTCAAAATCCTACAAATTGCACCATTCCAATAGTCTTTTGAAAAGTGTTTCCCTTTAAAAACCACTTTTCCTGTAGAATCAGAATAGGCATTAGCCCATTCATTATTTGTAAGCTTATTTGTAATATTGGGATAAGAAGCAAGCGGTGATTCCTGATGATTGCAAAACACCTGAGCGGTGCTATCAGGGCAATAAGTCCGATAAATATTGCCCTGATAATGTTGCCAATTATTAACAACCCTGTTTTCTGTTATGATGACTACTTCATCCTTATAATTGCAGAAGGTGATGGGTTGCTTTTTATCTCCATTTTTTTTCAACGTGATGCACTCCCTGTAAATTCCTTTTCGTATATAACAAATATTACCTACCTCCATTATGTCGGCAGCCTTCTGAATGGTTTTAAAGGGTTCATCAAATGAGCCCTTGTTATTATCGTTACCATCGGGAGAAACATAATATATTTCTTGCTTTTTGATTATCCCATTTGTCTTTGCAACATTCATCAAGTTTGTGGTAGTAACAAAATCGGCATTGATGCCCGAATTAAAAGCGGCTACCCATAAAATTGACAGCATCCATTTTTTTAATTTCATATATATTTTTGTTTAATCCTATAATCATGTCATCCCTTCGGGCAATGTCATTAAGTTAAGGAAATTCATAGTGGTGGGAATTACCATAAACACAGGATTTCATTGTCATTCTCTTCGAAAATCACTAAGACTGTCACACGGAGTCTGTCGAAGTGCAAGCAACTTACATTTTAACCCGATTTCGACAGGCTCAATCTGACACGCTAATTTTCGAAGTTTCGCTTAACTTAGTGACATTGCCCTTCGGGATTTGCTTTCAGACATTTACTATTATGAATGAATTAAGAAGATACGAATCATTTTTTCCTATTTTCTCAATCCAGTCAAATCGGAATCCACCGTTATATTTCCCTTGTTTGGTACTATCCTAGCCTCGAAACCCTTGTATAATTCTACATTGCCAAAAGTCTTCAAAAGAATCTCCTTACCATCAATATTATTCTTTAATAATTCCATTGGCTGTTTTTGGTTAAATACGCACCCATAAATATTAATGCTTGTCCTCATATTATCGGACATTGCCTTTTTGTCGGCAAAGACTATGGGGTTATTGCGAATACTAGAATTTGATATAGTCACCACATTTACAGGTGTTGCGATATTCATCAGAGGAATCAATTTATTGTGTAAAACCCTGATATTGTCAAGGGTTATTTGCTCTTGCATGGGGATTGCTGCACCAGGATAATAGGAACGGCTAAACTTATCATTATCAAAATGAATAGAAAAAGCTACACGAGGCTTTTCAAGAAAGATATTTCTGAAAATTACATTCCTTACACCACAAGTATGTACTGTATCCGTTTGAACTACCCCCCACTTGATACCATCCAATTCCATTTTTCCAGATTCATGCATGGGTTGCGTATTTGAGGTATAAATTTTACCATCAGGATTTGCTTGTACTCTATAGATTCTTCCATTAGAAACAACAGCATCGCTTTGTTGCACTTTCATACCTGGTTTCCAATCCAACCATGCACCCGCAATGATTCTACAAAAGAATCCTACTGCTTTGTCAGCAACCAAGTCATGACAATTTTCAATCACCCCATTTTCAATCCACCCCAATTCTGGATTGCCAGTAGAATAGTCATGTGCATTTAAGGCAATGGCATCATCATAGGTTTGGAATACACCATTTCTGATATTGAATCTTTTGCCACGTCCCAAATGCACACCATCTTTGTTGCCTTTGATAATGACATCGTCGATGATGAGGTCTTCGAATGTACAAACCTGAATGCCATATTGTGCAGTACCCAAATCCAAACACCGGAATTGGCGGATATTCAAGTCCTTGACATAGAAAAATGCCAATTGCCCATGTAAGCCATAGGCCTCTTTAAACATCCTGACATCCACTCCATTTACGATTATATTGAGTCCTAAGATAGAAATGTGCTCATTGTATTGTTTAGTACTTGCACCCTTATTGAGAAAAACATGTGAATACGGCCCATTTTCAATTACCTTTTTAATAAATACACCATTGCCAAACTCTAGCGTTGTATTGCTACTAATATACACAGTACCTGCCAAATTATAAGTACCTGGTTGACTTACAATAATGGTTCCGCCAACATCTACTGCTTTTTGAAGTGCCTGAACATTTTCCATACCCGTTGCATTAGGCAAAAATCCATAATTAGCTGCATCAGTAAATCCAATGTTGCGAGATTGTGCAAAGAGGAGGAAGGGGATTAGCGTGAAGAAAATTACTATTGACTTTACAAACCTATTCATTGTTATTATTCATTTAATTTTTAAAATATTACTTAGTAATCATTGCTGTTCAATTTAGGAACGACTTTCAGGTCAAGCCTGTCGAAACTGAGATAAATTAAGGTTCTTTCCCTTTTTGAATACCTTCGACAGGCTGCTAATGACATCTTTTAAACGTACTAAATTGATTATTGAGTATTCATCCCGGGTTCGACAGGCTCACCCTGACACCCTTATTTTCGGTGAGTATTCGATGTCATTTCAAAAAACTTGAGAAAATCTAATTACTGCCTCTGCTTGACACCCTTTTTTTTCGGTGAATATGCGATGTCATCTCAAAAAACTTGAGAAACTCTAATTACTGCCTCTTCTTGACAATCACCCTGCTAATGACATCTTTACAATTGTAAGGTACTCATCGAAAATAATCCTGTCAGACTGAGACTCTCGAAGTCGGGTTGAATGTTAAGAGCTGTTTGCACTTCGATAAACTCAGTGTGACAGTCCTGCTAATTTTCGATGCCAACTATAATGTCATTTCAAAAAACTTGAGAAAATCTAATTACTGCCTCTGCCTGACAATCACCTTGATTTTCTGAGAGAACCTAATAACATCTCAACAAAGTTGAGAACCTCTAATTACTGCACGCTGACATTCTAATTATCAGAGAATTGCTACACTTGAGAACATACCACGATTCTTTTCCTTTACCTTATTAATAAAAGATTTGTCTCACCCAAAATCCGATTATCCGGAATTGATAGTAATAGAATCCTATAAACACCACCTGCCTCACACCCATGCAGATTAAGTTTGTATTGTTTTTGTACGCTATTATGCCTGATATTTTGACTCATCACCTGCTGTCCCAATCCATTAAAAATAGCTACCCGGTAACTACCGATTGACAAATCGTTTACTGACAGACTCACCTTGTCGTTATTGGTAGGATTGGGATAAATATTTAAGATGCCGATTGGCGTATTATCAATCGTGTAATTCGCTAGAGGACTATATGTCTCATCCCCATTTTTATTGGTGGCTTTTACACGATAAAATATAAGATGAACATTTGAAGGCAACTGATTGTCGAATGCGGCATCCTCATTTGTTTCATTTTCATTTAAGATTTTGATGGGAGTAAATGTATTGCCATCGATACTTCTTTCCAAAGTAAAGGAGGACACCGCAACTTTATTAGCAAATTGCCAACTTATGAAAACTCCTTCATTTTTTTTTGTTGCAGAAATATGAGAAAACCCGATGGGTAATATTGTTTTATTTCCTGTAACCAATAAAAAGCGGTTATCGCCCATACTTCCTGTATCTGAAGTAATGTTGAAACCATACATTTTATTTATTTTCATTTCTTGATTTTTACCCAAAAAATTATCAATCAATTGAACCGACAACGAGGTATCAATGCTCGATTGACTGATTGACAATGAATAAGCACCTACTGATTTGCTACTGATGCCAAGTTTAGTAGTGTCTAGCATCTTGACAACAGGATGTGTTGCAATAGCCAATCTGCTATTATTTTTTATGGAAACCAATACCTGACTGCCTGTATCAAAGGATATGGCATCATTTGAATAGTTGTAACTAGGTGTTCCGTTGGCATTGAATCGTACTACAATCTCATCGAGTAACGAAGAATCCATACTACTTTTTAGTCCTATCCGTATGTATGGGGATACTGTTGAACCAAAATATTGTGTATTTGGGATAACACCATTCGTCTTGTGACTTTCATGAAACGTTACATTACCATTGGCATTTGACTCCACAAAGAATCCCTGTCCGACTGCCAAATAATCTCCGTTTGAATTATCATAATTGGTAGCACCATTTACAATTATACCCTGGGAATAAGTGGTATAGTTGCCATTTCCAAAGGGACTATAGGTCCACATCTTATTATTTATATTGGAAGCGTTGCTCGCTTGAAATGCCGTGAAACTAATTGGTGACTGATAAGGATTTGCCAATAGGGTATATTTATGAATTGTTGAATCATTTAATGAGATGGACAAATCCCCTTGCGTCAAAGTTCCTGTTGTATTCAAAGTAACAGATTCGGGCATTGCAGGATTTAGTGCATCCAATTGATTGTTACATGAAACCGTTGTGCTATTACGATTACCCCGAATATTTAACTTATAACCAACTCCGGGTGTTAAGTTTGTTTGTGTAGTATTGGCTACAGTCACCCATCTACTACCACTTTTTGGGCTTACATTATATGTGAACATACTTGGCATATTAAATTGGGTAATATCGAAACCATTACTATTGAATCTGTCTGTTGACAATACACCTCTTCCACTCGTTGCCCCGCAAACACTACCACCATAGCCCGAGCCTGTAATATATATTTGTTGTTGCCAAGCATCAGCAATCGCTTGAGAAACAGGACTTCCTATAATACTATATTTCCTTACTGTTTTTGAGGAAATAAATCGTTCGACTGTTACTTTGTTTGCATTAATCAAAGTGCCAACGATACTTGAAATCGCAGCAGTGCCGAGCGACGAAGACTGAAACCTTGCAGGATTACCAGCAAAGTCGGTTATTCCTCCCGAAATATTGAGTTTGGATGTAGGAGCGAAAAAGGCAGAATCACCAAGCGTGAGGTTATTATTTCCTGTTGTTAAAGAACCCACTAATACATTCAATATATTTTTTGTAGAAACGTTACCACCCAATATGGTTCCAGCTGAGTTATTAATTGTGATGTTACCGTAGATGCCGGCAGGAATAGTTTGCTGCGAATTTCCATTGAAAACAAGGGTGCTTGAAGGAGCAATCGTCCTGATGGTTGGATTGATTGTATTTTGATTTATTAGAGTTGCATTGTTGGAAATATTTACAGTTCCTGTAATAGTATAATTGTTTGGAATAGTTAATGCAATAGGACTCGAACCATCACCCAAAGTAATCATTGACCCTGTTCCACTTACCGTCCAATTGCTTGATAGGCTTACAGAAATGGTATTATTGATGATAAACAATTGATTACTAGAAGTAAAATTAGAAGGGTGTGAACCTGACCCATTTGAATTATTCCCCCAATTGGCCGTATTATTAAGATTTCCAGAACCAACATAATAGAAATTATTTACGGTGGTATCTTTAAGAAGTACAACAGAACCATAAGATGGTAAAAGAACAGTACTTCCTAAACTATAGGTAAGTCCACTTGGAGTAATATAATTTTTGTCGGCCACAATCACACTGTCATAGGAAGTGGGATTATAAGCAAAACGAACATAATTGTCGGGATTTGAAGGGATTGCTTGAAAAAAGGTGATATTATCCACATAGAATGTACTGTCGGCATTCGTAAAGGAAATGGTAAGAGATGCAGAACTAGTAGAAGAGTTTGCCAAAAAAAGTAGCTGTTGGTCTAACCGGGAAGTACTGATATTAATAGGAATATTATAGCTTGAACCCGATGAAAGATAACAATTAACGATGCCTGTTTTTGTACCAAGAACACTCAATCCAACCACATAACTATTTCCTGAAATTATGGCAGGCAAGGCATATTTGACCGTAGAAACAGATGTTGAATTTGAGCCCGATGCTTTCAGGGAGAGGCAGTTTCCATCAAGTTTTCCTGCTACAACTGCCATTGAAACACTGTTTCCAGAACCCGCAGTAGCAGTCCAACCACTTGTAGAAGAAAAAGTTGAACCATTAGCGATTCCATTGTTGCCTATAAGGCTGCTAAATAAAGGATAAGTAACAGGGGCTGTAGTAGAATTAATGTCATATCCTAATGCATTAGTCCATCCTGAAAGTGTTTGACCGACAAGTGTACTTGAGGTAGTTTGAACTTGCATTTGACTATAGGGTTCAAAGGGGTTACAATAAATATTATTATCTATTGTGCCATAATTTCCGAATGCAGCAGGATATACAGCTGCATCAATTGGGTTGGTGGCGAGAAAACTCATGATGGAATAACCATTTGTGGGGGTTACCACTGTACTTACTATGGTATTATTTTGAATGTCGTTATTTGTAGAATAGTTTGGTAGATTTTCCAGATTTGCATCCATTGTATAATTGGTTTGTGACTGATGTAGTTTTAGTCCATCTAAGTTGCAATTATAAACGGTATTGTTTGTAACAGTATTTGATGACCCACCATTCAGCATAATACCATACGCAGAACAGTTTGCTACTGTATTTCCAGTAACCAATGTATTTGGAGCAATATAGTCGAGATAAATTCCACTAGTAGGATTGTAATTTACCAAAGGTAAACCGAGAGTTATTCCAATGCCATTCATTACAATATTATTGGAAATAACTCGATTTGATACACTATCTCCACCATTATCCCAAGTATAAATACCTCCTCCATCATTAATGACAGAACAGAAATTGCTAATCACATTTTTATTGATTAACACATTGGAACCACCCCAACCAATACCACAATATCCAGTTCCATTTATCACATTATTTTGAATTAAAATGCCATCATGACCATGCATAGACAAGCCATAATACGCCTGCCCACTTTCTCCCATACCTGGAACTGTGCTAATATTGGTAAGTGTATTGCCATTAATAGAAACCCTTGATGCTGAATTATATATTCCTGTACCTTGTGTATTGGAAAAAGTATTGTTAATAATATTAATGCTATCCCCCGACATATTAATGTCATTTTTGCCTGAATTAGTGAAATCGCAATTTGATATCGTACAATTTGATGCAGACTTTAGTGATATAGCCTTACTACTCGACCCAATAAATGCAATATTATCAATAACGGTATATGCATTAGCAGAATCAGTGATGGATATTAAGGTGTTTGCCACCTTAACATTTCGAGTATTTGGGTCTTTTGTTGCATATAACAAGATTGAATCATTAGCATCTTGGTAACACCAATCTCCATCTATATCCAAGCAGTTAGGATGATTTTGAAAGAAAAAACCAAAGTTCTTTGGGATTGTATATGAGGCCTGTGTAGAAGGTGATGCAAAAGAAATATTCTTACCCGATTGAACAACTCCAGGCATTTTATCAAGAGACCATTGAGAAGAACGTACTACAGCCATTGCCCCACTAAAATCGGGCGTACCAGTTAAGGCATTACAAGAAAATTGTGCATTTGAGCCCGTAGGGACGGAGTCTATATTCAGGTATCCCCTGTTTGCTGCGGTTATATTGGGGTATCTACCCAATGGTTTTAGCGTATCATTTATGAAAAGTGCAGCAGGCATTGAGGTTAATGATGCATTTGAAGCCTCCCAAAGATTAGTACCGACATTATTCCAAATTGGCAAAGTCAAACGCCCATCAAATACGGGTTTATTGCCGACACCATAAGCAGAAAATACAATTGGATTGCCGGCGATTCCTGACGCATCAATGACTAATGTGCCTGGGAAGGTATCATTACGATTAAATAATACTTGATTTCCTGGCAGTAAAATGCCCATCATGCTATTTAACTTATCGAGGGTTTTCCAAGGGGTAGCAGGATTTTGAGCCTGTAAAATTGTATTACTGTCATTACCTATTGAACTAGATAGATAGTATTGAATACCTGCCTTGACTGCATTAGAAGGAATACTCGCCGTATCATTGTTGCCCACCACATTTGAAGCTAAGACAGAAAAGGTATAATTAGTTCCATTTTGTAGTCCATTCACATGGATAGGGCTAGATGCCCCATAAGCTGCAATACCACTAGGATTAGAAACAACTGTGTAAATTCCAATAAAATTTGAATTGGCCAAAGGAGGAGAAAAACTAACGTCAACATTTCCATTCACGACTGTTGCCGAACCCACAATTGGTGTGCCGGGTACGGGTATTGAGCTAAAAGCAGTGGAATCACCGATTGCATAAATGGCAGGGGAAGTAGAGGAAAGGGCAATAGCAGATAATGCGTTTGCAATAAATGGGTTACTGCCACTTATAGACGTGAGGAAATTTTTAGTAAATGTAGTTCCTGTGCCAACAGCCAAAACAGCATCGGGTACAGTAAAGCCACTCCCTATATTTGAGGTATTGTATTGAAAGGCGACATTTGAAGTACTTGAAATGCTTGATTGAATAACCCATTGCAAATTGACTAATTTGTTGATAGAAACGGTTGACGGAGTGACACTCAAAACAGTGATATTAGGGGTATTAGTAGTATTGAAAAAGACAAGAGGGGTATAACTAGCAGCAGTACCAACGGGAAATATGGTGGTGCTACTTCCGACTTTGTTACAAGTAAATCCACCTCCACCACTTGCATCAATATAGCAGTTACTAGTTGGGGTTGTAGGCAATAAGTTGGTCGAATTAGTTAGAGTGAAATTGTAGCCACCCAATACCAAACGTCCACTAGTCAGTTTGAGAATGCCACTATCCGTCACATTATTACCCAAAGTGACTGTATTGTTATTGGCAGCACCTGTATTCGCTATTTCCAAGAAAGTAGAGGCATTTGTATTAAAGTAAGCATCGGTGGTAAAAATTTGTGAACTTGTTCCCATGAACTTAATACTAGAAACAGCCCCTGTAGTTGCAGCCGCTTGAAACCCTGTAATAAAATTGCCTTGGAGTTTGGTAAAGTTTCCTTTTATAATCAAGTTGGCAGTATCTGCAACAGTATTGCCTGCATTAGCTGCATTATTCAAGACAACACTACTATTTGAACCTGTTTGATAATAATTTTTTACTGTTAAATTGTAAGCTCCCCGTCCACTTGTTTGGTTACCAGAAATAATTTGAAAGCCCCCATTATTAATGACAATTGAATCAGCCACCGTCCAACTTGCAGGATAACTAGCTCTTGAGATATTTACAGAGGCGTTGTTGATATACAGATTTCGACCAATATTAAAATTAGCTACAATATTTTGTGCATAATGAAAAAAGTTGGTGACAGAACCCATTGTGACCGTCATGTTGTTGGCGATATTGACGGTATTTCCCGATACCAGATAATTAAATTGTACCCTTCCCGTAGTTAGATTAGGACAATTTACAGTGAAGTTTGACATAGAAATAGGAAGATATTGAATATTTCCAATGGTACTTCCGGCATATCCTTGAATGACAACATTGGCATTGGCAAAGGAAGTGCTAGGAAAATACTGAGAAGCTGTTTCAATATGGTTGTGGATGTAGGTACTTCCCGATTGAAAAATCAAGGTGGAAGAAGTACTAATGATATTCCCTCCGTTTGTGACCACACCGGAACCTGTTACAGTTGTTTGGCTATTTGCTGTATAGAAACTATTATTATAAGTTCCTGTGAAGGTAGAATCTAAAAACAGGGAACCTGCAATTGAGGCTGTATTTGAACCAGAGAAGGCGATAGCAATTGAATCGGCAATATCACTACCGATGCCCAAATGAAGACTGCATCCAAGAGGAATATTTAAAACCGGAACACCCGGATTTGAAAGATTACTAATTATAATCCTTGTTGATGGACTACCTGCCCCTAACGTAACATTTGCATTGTTTGACAATTGCAACCTTGCAATTGTTTGAGAGGTAACATTATTAATGGTGGCATTGCTAGAGAAGTTCAATATATCACTAGTATTTGGGGTATTCCGAGTAGGCGTCCAATTAATGGCTACCTGAAAATCACCCGTACTACCACCATTCCAAACGTAAGTAGTTTGGGCAAGTCCATTACCTCCAATAAATAACAGTACCACAAAGACTGTCCAACTTAAAATGGGTATCCACTTATTCATGCAATAATTTATACGGTATATTTTTTTCGATTTACTCAGTTAAATATAGATATTACTTAATTTTTGCTCACTTAGTTTTGAAACCATTCATAATATCAAACTGTTTGATATTATTACAAGCCAAAACAATTCCTAAAGTACATAAAGCCAAGTTCATATTACCATCAAAAGGTACTATTGGAGAACCATCGCCTGCGGGGGCAGCCCCAATACCTGGCCCACCAATGCCGGGGTCATCGGCAGGGGTTTGAGCATTTACTGTACCATACATACTAGAGCTAACAATTAATGCCATCAAGACCACTCTAAAATTATTTACTGTTGCTTGCATTTCATTAAATTTATATTTGTTATTAACTAATTAAAAATTAAAATTATTGCTAAAAGTCAAGGACGCTGCCCGATAAACACTCAAACACGAGCAGCATCCTATTTGACCCTCTCTTTATCTTTATGGTTGTTAGCAAGTGACTCAACCCTATAATAATTTACATTTAACTCGAATCTTATTTCTTTTTGGGAGTTATCTTCAACAGTATTACTCCATGAGGGGCAACTTCTGCTTGATAAATATCTTTTGAAACTGCGACATCCTTTTGTCTCCACACATCTCTAACTATATGCTTACCTGTAATTCCCAAATCACTCCAATTAGCAGTTATAGTTGCCTTTGTGGCACGCCTATTAAAAAGCCCCACTGCAATTGAACCGTCTTCTAAAGGTTTTTTGAATACCTCTAAAGAATCAGTAGCTGCTATTCTTCTGGCAGCTATTGCTAACACATCTTGGTCAATATCTATCACTTCATCATTCGTAATTAAGTTCAATGTGAAAGCATCTAATTTTTCCAAATCACAACCTAATAATAGAGGAGCAGATAAAAGACACCATAAACTGAAATGCGAATATTGTTCATCAGGAGTTAATCTTGTAGGATGAGGTTTGCCCCAACCGACATAACCTAACACCAACATATCGGGGTCATTATAATGCCCAGGAGCAGAATAAGGGGCACATTTATCCTGATTAAATCCGATTTTACTAACTGAATTTTGCCAAGATTCCTTACCATTTTTTTCCCATGAATCAATTATATCACTTGTAGTGCGCCAACAAGTACCATTCACCTTCGCTCCCCATTTCCAAACATCTTCTTTACCATATTGGCAAAGACTAAAAACAATATCCCTTTTTTGAGCCCTTAATGCTTTCCCCATTAAATCGTAAGGATAAGCCGCAGCAATTGAGTCGTTGCCTTTATGATTAAACAGTGGTACTCCTTGCGTAGAGTCAGTTGCAATTTTGCTATAAGAACACCAATCATATTTTAGGTAGTCAAAACCCCAATCTGCATAAGATGATGCATCTTGCAACTCATGTTGCCAACTACCTGCACATTTACCACAAGTCAATGGACCAGGAGATGAGTACAAACCTGCTTTTAATCCTTTGTTATGAATGTAATCGGCCAAACCCTTCATGTCTGGGAATCGAGAATTTGAAAGAATTTTACCATATGCATCTCTGTACTCTCCTTTTAAAGTTGAGTCTTTAGTATAAGTATTATTTTTTTCCCAATAGTCGTCTATATTAATATAGCTCCATCCATGGTTTATTAATCCACTATTTACCATAGCATCTGTAGCAAGCTTTATTTTCTCGGCGGTTACTCTATGAGCAAATACATTCCAACTATTCCAGCCCATGGGAGGAGTCAAGGCAATTATTTCACCCACTATTATTTTAAGATTGCGAGTAGCAATTCCCTTTGCATTTTTTGCTTTCAATACTACAGTATATGTTCCCTTTTGTGCAATACTACCTGTAATGATTCCAGTATTCGAATCTAATTTCAATCCATCTACAAGACCTGTCATAGAAAATGCCATCGGACGAATACCTGTAGCCGCTATTGTATAAAGACAGGGTGAACCTGGACGGACACCAAATACTTTTGCCCCATTGATGCGGGGAAATTCAGGCGTATTAGGCGTTAGAATCATCGACTTTAAAGAATCAACACTTGTTTGACTAAAGACATTTCCTGTTGACATAAACAAGGTAAAAAATGCGTATGCTACTAATTGTTTCATTATAATTTAATATTTAATTGATTGAAAAATTCCCGAATGATAGTTAATTTCGGGATGTTGAGTCTATTACTGTACCGATAAATTTGTCTGATAAATTAATTGCTTACTATCAACTGAAGTGATTAACACATTGTAAACACCTTTTGCTATTGAACTTTCAATGTTTACGGAATGAGTACCATTACCACCTGCATGAGCAATTGTACTTTCAGCCACCTTTTGTCCCAATGCATTTGTAATACTTACTACATACTTACCTGCAACTACATTTCCTAATTGAACATTGAAGGTGTTGCCTGTCAATGGATTCGGATAGATAGTGGTGAGTGGTGAGTTGTTAGTGGAGAGTTTAGCGATGTTGCTGTAAGTGATTGTTCCGTCTGTGCTAATTGCCTTGATACGGTAGTAGGTAGTTACTGTTACCTTATCATCAGTTGCAGTGTAACTTGCTGTTGCTGTATTCTTGGCAACTTGTTGTGCAATTGCTGTAAAGAGTGTTCCATCATTTGATTTCTCAACTTCATAGCTTGTTACTCCATTCTCTCCAACTGTATTCCAATTGATAGTTGCAATTGTACCATTCACTTTTGCACTTGCAACGAAGCTGTTAACTGCCAATGTGGTTGGTTTGAAAACGATGCTGAACCTATTTTGATAAGTTGCAGCAACTTTTGCATCTGCTGTGAAACTAATTGTATTGATTCCTGCTGCTAAAGCTGTTGTAGTATTCTTATACGCATCATGCAAGTAAGCAGTTAAACCATTTGCTGTATAAGCAGTAGCATCTATTTCCAATTGATAGGTTGTTCCACTCAATGAACCAATGTTGATGACTAACACATCATTTGCTATGGCAGGTAATCTTCCATCAATACTCAAACTCTTAGTTCCTTCAAGGATTGATAAATTATCTGCTGCATTGCTCATCTTCACATTGTCTTCTACTCCAATTGCATTGCTGAATTGTGTTCCAAATACGGCTACTGCTCCATCCATCTTAGCTGTTGCTCCGCCTCCCTGTTTCAACAAAGTGAATGCCATCTTGCTGTTTGGTGTGGTTGCGCCAAATACTGAAGTTCTTGAAGTACTTAAGATTGACTTATCAGCTTCTGTAATCTGTAATTGTGGTGATGATGAAGTATTTCCAATCAAGAAACCTTGTCCTGCTTGTATGAATTGTCCGTAAGTAGCATTATTACTTGATGTATTACTTACTGCATTATAAGATACATAAGATCCTGTTGAACCCATTGTAGGATCTAAATAATAATACCTAGGATCAATATTTGTTAATCGACCACTTATGTAAATATTATGGAAATCAATTGGTGCAGCATAAGGGTTTGCCACATAAGTGTAACCATTTGATGCTGCGTTTAATCCAATGCTATTTGTATAAACACCATTAGAAACTCCACTTGTAGTATAGGTAACAGTACCTGTAATTAAACTACCGGTTGCTCTTAAGGTAGTAGCAGCGTTCATTGCCAGTTGTGTAGGGCCTGTAACCATCACTACACCTGAAGTATCTAAGTCGAAGCTTCTATCTCCTCTTACCAATACTCGATAGGCCTGATAAGGATTTAATAGTTCTGTCTTAGTGTTCTTCACGGTATCCCATCCTGCCCTGTAGTAGAAGGCAGAAGCATTTCCTGTTAATGAATGATCAATGCCATAAGTTGCGTCCACTAAATTATGACGTACAATTGTATCGAGAATACCTGTGATAAACATACCATAGCCTGTGTTTGCATAACTACCACTTTCTTGCCATGTATTGAATAGGTAATTTGTAGCACTGTACACACCACCTGAACTAATATCTCTGTATGCACGGAAGCCTTTAGGAATAAAACGTTCTACTGTTACATTTCCAGAAATAGTTCCAGTATTACCACTTACTCCATAAGGGGCAAGGATACCACTATTTGCTATACTAGTGGATTTTAGGGTAAGGTTACCATTAGTAGTTAACACTCCTGCAGTCAGGGTTAGTACACCTGTAACACCAAGATTGTTGATGCCGCTAGTAATGCTTAAGTTATGACTATTATTTACTGTCAGATTGGCTACAACACCATTTCCACTAATTGTTTGGGCTGTAGAACCATTCAATAAAGTTGTACCTGTCCCACTAATTGTCCCGTTATTAATGATAGTAGCACCTTTCACAGTCAGCGTACCATTATTTACAACGTTCACATTACTGTTTACTGTTAAATTGTTACAAGAAAGGGATGTGGAAAATGTAAGATTGGCTGCAATAGTTGCATTTTGAGTATAGTCTGGGACTCCTCCTGTCCAAGTTGTACCATTCCATGTGGTGTTAGAAGGTTGAATAGTTAGTGCGAGGTTCTGGGTCGCAACGCCTGCAATGTTGGTATTTGTCAACACAATATCCGTTAACCCTGTACCTGATGGCGTACCTGAAATTGTAGGACTTGAGAATGAAAGACCTGCTGGCAGATTTGTCGCATTAAAAGTTCCTGAATGAGCACCTGTAATGGTATAGGTATAATACTGACTAGAACCAGAATTATCTGAATTAGCACTTGTAATAGTAGGTAGTGGAAATACGGAGCCATTAGTACCAATTACAAAAGTATTAGAAGTTATATTGGCAGGCAATGTATAGCCGCTAAAGGAGACATAGTGGTTACCAAAAGCACTAGCTGTTGCAAGATTAATGTTCATTGAAGCATATCCTCCACTAAGTTGACTAGTAGTCAAAACGCCCAACTGAGAATTTGTGGCAATTCCTGTTGCAGAAGTTGAATAGAAAGTAATATCTGACTGTGAACTTGCTAAAGAGGACGTAATATTCCATTGGTATGGAATACAACTAGCACTAGTAAATACATTCGCAGCGGATAATGCAGCAACTCCAACTGTGTAAGAAGGTGATAGTGTTGTATTAGCAAATGAAATGGGTAAATAATTAGTACCAGTTGTTCCTATTGGGATAGTTACTACAGAATTACTCAATGAATTTACGGTAACTTTTCCAGTTCCAGATTCAGACAAATAAGAAGAAGACGAACCCGTAGAAAATGCGGTTGCATCGCCAGTAATAGAGAAATTCCCCATATTTATTATGCCATTTGTCAATGTAAGACCGCCTAATGTAACATTAGAGTACAATGTTAACCCACCTGCATTATTCATAGTTATTCCAACCTTATCAGTAGTGCCAACACTCGTTTGATCCATATATAAAGTACTGGCATTACTTCCTGTTGTTCCCATCAAGTTGATGCTAGGTGATGAACCTCCTCCTGTAACAGACTCTAAACTTCCATAAGTGTTGCTAACCCTATTTCCTGCATTCGTGGTATATCCTTGATAATAATCACATGCAAGTGAGTAACCATTCAAGTTCAAACTAAACAAAGTTGCTGAACCAGAATTTCCTATTAACATCCTACCATAAGTAGTGGTATTACCACCAAGTTTTACGTTGCTGAATATTGAAAAGTAACCATCAACCGAAGTTGGCACTCCAGCAATTGCAGGGGCACTATTGGAGAAATTAACCCACAAAACTTTGGGCGTATTAATAGTAGCACTTCCACTATTAATAGATATTCTCCCTTTGCTACCCAAAGATGTTGTGTATGTAAAATAGCCTGTTCCAACAGTTGTGCCATTGGCATCTCCAGAACAATTACCTCCGCAGCTTAACACACTTGTAGTAGCCATGTTAAGTTGTCCACCAGAAAAAATAATTGAACCCACCTGAGAAGCTCCTGTAACATTTATTTGGCTACCTGCTTGCACAACAATAGTATCACTCGCAGAAATTGTTTGACCAGTAGCAGTATAATTGCCTCCCGAAGGAGAAGAACTCCATCCACTGCTAGAGGCTGTTGAACCTGACCCATTATTTAGTATTGCAACATTGGTAGCTGTAGGATCTGAATACCATTTTGTCACGTTAATTGTCAGTACCAAAGTCTTAGTTGCTACGCCTGCTATATTGGTATTGGTTAAATTAATGTTAGCCACACCTGAGCTTGTAACGGAAGGAGTTCCTGATATGGTAGGACTTGAGAAAGATAGTCCTGACGGCAAGTTGGTGGCGTTTAGTGTGCCAATATTTGCACCTAAAATCGTATATGAATAAGCATTACTTGCGATAATGCTAGCAGTAAGCGTACTTGTAATGGTAGGTAAAGGGAATACAGATCCATTTGTACCAATCACAAAAGTATTCGTAGTTGTATTGGCAGGAAGGGTATAACCAGTAAATGTTGTAAAGTAGTTGCCAATAGCGTTTGCTGTGGCCAAATTAGTGGTCATCGATGTATATCCACCACTAAGCTGTGTCGCAGTCAAAACCCCTAATTGAGAAGTTGAAGTAATACCAGTTGAAGAAGTTGAATAAAAAGTAATGTCTGACTGAGGGTTTTGTACAGACGAAGTAATATTCCACTGATAAGGAATACAACTAGCACTAGTATAAACATTTGCAGCCGTTAATGATGATACTCCCACCGTAAAAGAAGGGGAAAGCGTTGTATTAGCAAAAGAAACAGGAAGGTAGTTTGTCCCTGTAGTTCCAATAGGGATTGTTACAACAGCATTACTCAATGAATTTACAGTAACTGTTCCTGTTCCAGATTCAGATAAATAGGAAGCTGAAGAACCAGCTGAAAACACGGAAGCATCTCCAAATATTGAATAATTGCCCATTGAGATAAGGCCGTTAGTCAACGTAAGACCACCCAAAGTTAGGTTCGAATACAAGGTTAATCCACCTGCATTGTTAATAGTTAATGCCACCTTATCGGTAGTACCTACACTTGTTTGATCCATATACAAGGTACTTACATTGCTACCTGAATTGCCATTTAAAATTATACCAGGAGTGGAACCACCACCACTAACCGCTGCCAAACTTCCATAAGTGTTGCTGACTCGAGATCCAGAAAAAGTAGTATATCCAGAATAATAATCACAGGAAAGAATGTAACCATTCAGATTTAGGCTATAAGTAGTGGCAGATGCACCGTTAGCGATAAGCATCTTTCCATTAGTTGTGGTGTTTCCCACAAGTTTCACATTACTGTAAATAGAAATATACCCATTCACAGAGGTTGGTACACCACCAATAGAGGGAGCACTATTGGTAAAATTGACACCAAGAGATTTTGGATTTGAAGTGGTTGCACTAGCACTATTTAGTGCAATACGTCCCTTTAAAGAACTTCCAACTGATGTTGTATAAGTAAAATATCCAGTACCTACAGTAGTTCCATTTACGTCACCTGCACAGAATCCAGTACTTAAAATTACACTTGCAACATTCATATTGAGTTGTCCTCCAGAAAATACTATTCCTGTAATCTGTGAGGTACCGTTCACATTTATTTTACTTCCCGCTTGCACCACTATAATATCACCTGCACCAATGACTTGATTGATAGCCGTATAATCTCCTCCAGAAGGCGAAGAACTCCAACCACTACTTAAAGCCGACGAACCCGACCCATTATCTATGATAGCAATATTGGTACCTGTAGGATCGGCATACCAAGTAGAAACAGTAATAGTCAAAGCCAAATTTTTGGTTACCACACCTGCGATGTTGGTATTAGTAAGTGTTATATTATTCGTCACACCTGAAACTGTTACTGAAGGAGTTCCAGAAATAGTCGGACTAGAAAAAGAAATGCCAGATGGCAAATTAGTTGCATTCAAAGTGCCAATATTTGCACCTGTAATGGTGTAAGAGTAAACATTAGCAGCGTTTGTAGATGCAGTTACTGCACTAGTGATAGTAGGCAGCGGGAAAACAGACCCAGTATTGGCAATTACATAGGTATTTGCTAAAGAGTTATTGTACAGTGCGTAACTGCTAGGTGTTGTGGCGATATATGGTCCTGCACCAGAAATGGACATAGAAGTCAAGTAAGCAGGTGAAGCTGTACTTGTAGTAACTACATTGGCATAGCCTGTAGTACCATTGACCAATACTCCCAATTGTGCAGTACTACCGCCAGAAGTTGTAAATCCAGTATTTACAGTTGGAGATTGAAAGGCAAGAGTAGCTGTAGGACTTGCTCCACCTATTGTCGTGATATTCCATTGGTAGGGTAATGAATTGCTTGTACCACCTGACAAATTTGTTGAAATCAAAGTAGAAACACTCACCGTAAATGAAGTAGGAGCACCTGTGGTATTAGCAAAAGAAACAGGAGTATAAACAGCACCGCTGTTATAAGTACCAATTGGAACGATAGTAGCCGTACTATTTGTTGATGGCGAAGTAATAATCAATGACCCACCTGTAGCTGCATTACCACTAATACCTTCTGCAAAGAAAGACGAGGAATTAGCCGTTGGGAAAGTGGCGGCTGAAACAGTCTGCCCATTCAAATAAACGATACCACTAGTAAGGGAGGATGGATTAGAACCAGAATTTGCCAAATACAGGTTATTGTATAATATCATATAACTTGTGCCAGTTGTATTCATGGTCAGGTTGAGTGCATTTGTAGCACTTGCACTATTTGTGGTATTCTGATCCATAAAAAGGGTAGAGTTCGTACTTGCTCCAGTCAATATTAGAGAACTGTTACCGCCTCCTGTCAACACATTATAGGGGCTAGATGTATTTCCCAAATAATATTGTGTACAAGTCAATGAGAATCCATTTAAAGCTAATACACTTGTTATAGTTGGACTTCCATTTTTTAATCTACAAGGTAATATTGTATTTCCACCCAATTTTACATAAGTGAGCATAGTCACTGGTCCAGTAAATCCACTTGATGCGTGAAAGTCAGCATAGAGTAATTGCGGGTTAGGACTTGTACCAATCGTCGCAACTCCTGAGGTGATGTTTACACTCCCACCTGTACCTAAGCCTCCTCCATTAAAATAGATAGAACCGGCACCAGAAAGTGTACCAGTTGCCTGTGTGGTTGTTCCATCAGCAGAACCTGCCAAATTTTTTGTCAAAGTAATCGTCGAATTAGTGGAAACGCTCAAAGTTCCACCAGTCATTAATAGATTACCAGTAATGGAAAAGTATCCTGTACTACTTGGTCCAATATTTAAGGTGGCACCAGAACCAATTGTCAAATCAGAGGAAGTAGTTACTGCAGTAGAGGAAGTACCTGCATTAACATTTAAGATTCCCGTTAGGTTTATAGCACCAAGTGAGACAGAGACTACAGTAACATACAGCGTACCTGCAATGCTTGTACCACCTGTTATAGATGCTCCAATATTTGCAGTGCCTCCATTATTAACATTGATTCCACCTGAAGAAATTGCAGCACTTGTGGTTAATGTACCACCATTTCTTACCACCACACCTCCTGCTATTATTCCAGAACTGTTTGAAGTTGCAGTACCAGCTACTGTTAAATTAGTAGCAGTTGTTAGTCCAATATTAACATTAAGCGTACCCCCACTATTTACAGTTACATATCCAAATGTGGCTGCTGAAGTTCCAAATGTTAAAGTCCCTCCATTTTCTACGATGATATTATCGATAGTATTTATTGAGGTTGTATTTGCAATTCCCCCTCCATTAGGAGCGGTGTACAAAGTTCCTGAAGTGATGGCGTTACCATTCATTACCACTGTATTATTGTTGGTATAATAGGTTACAGCAGCTGCTGATAAATCACTTATAGCATTACCTATATAGAAAGTGTTTGCGGTAGTATTTGCAGGTAAAGTATAGCCATTTAGGGTTGCAGTATATGGATTACTTGTAGTTGTACCTGAAACACTTTGAATGCCTGAAATAGAACTAGTACCACTAGTTGCAAAACCCACTTGCGAAGGTGAACCAGTTAAGCCCTGCGAGTTAGAGGCAGATTGGAAGACAATAGAGGAGGTTGATCCAGAAACAGTAGATTGTATAGACCAAACAAAGGGAACACAATTACTAGAATTAGCTACGTTTGGTATTGATGTAGCTAAAACCGTTGCGCCCGATAACCCTGTAGAAGGTGTTTGAGAAACTGTGAATTGTGTAGCACTTAAAACTGTTAAAACTGTTGTGTTTGTCGCAAAAGCCCCTGTACCTCCTGTAACAGTAACGGTGGTTCCCACAGTAAGGTTGGCAGTACTTGTACAAGTTATGGTAGTTCCACTACCACTAGCAGAACTTAATGACAAATTCGCTACACTTGCTACTGTTGAAGTGGCTAGTATGGATGCACCCGCTAACAAAGCAGTAGTTGGAGTTGAAGACACAGTGAATTGTGTAGCACTTGTTATGGTAGCTACCGTTGTATTGGCAGCAAATACACCTGTACCACCTACAACTGTTACTGTTGAACCTACAGCAAGATTGGCAGTACTTGCACAGGTAACAGTTGTACTACTACTACTTGCACTAGAGAGATATAAATAACTGGAGGTTATAGGAGACACTCCTACTGTAAAACTAGGTGTAGAAGGAGAGGTTGAAGTATTTGCGAAAGAAATAGGAAGGTAAGTGTTGTAAGTACCAATTGGAACAACGGTAGGCGTTCCATTAGTAGAAGGTGAAGTAATTTTTGCATAACCACCACCCGCAGCACTACTGCTACCACTAGCTAGATACGATGTGGAACTTCCAGAAGGGAATGTGGCACCATTAACAGTATTACCATTCAAATAAATAATGCCCGTGGTCAGTGTTAACCCACTAAGGGTAGCATTTGAGTAGAGTGTCAGACCGCCTGCATTGTTCATAGTGATAGCCACATTATCAGTAGTTCCAACACTTGTCTGATCCATGTATAATGTACTTGCATTATTGGTTCCTGAGGCGTTAGTCAGGGTTATACTTGGAGACGAACCACCACCGCTAACAGCAGCCAAGCTGCCATAAGTGTTGCTGATACGATTTCCTGAGTTTAGGGTATAACCTTGATAATAATCGCAAGAGAGGGTGTAACCATTCAAGTTTAGACTATATACTGTTGATGCCCCACTATTACCAATCAACATCCTACCATTTGTCGTGGTATTTCCACCAAGCTTTACATTACTATATATTGAGAAATACCCATCAACCGAGGTTGCAGTAGCACCAATTGAAGGTGCACTATTTGTCAAATTAACCCATAGCACTTTAGGAGTTGAAGTTGTAGCACTAGCACTATTTAGAGAAATTCTACCTCGGTTTGCGAAAGTAAGTGATGTGGTATAAGTAAAATATCCAGTTCCAACAGTCGTACCATTTACATCTCCTGCACAGTATCCGGTACTCAATGTAACTCCAGAAACATTCATATTGAGTTGTCCACCTGTAAATAAAATACCAACTACCTGTGCTGATGCGTTCACATTTATCTTACTTCCAGACTGTACTACAATTACATCAGCTGTTCCTACGGTTTGTGCTGTTCCCGTAAATGGACCAGATGATGATGTACTCAATCCACTACTAGAAGCTCCATTGCCACTAATTATGGCTACGGTTACACCAGTTGGATCGGCATACCATGTACTAGCAGCTAAAAGGGATTGTGAAAGCCCAAGAAACAATATTAGGGTTAAAAAACTGCGCAATTTTTGGGCAGTAAAAATGTTGACAAGCATCGCTTTCATGTTGTTTTTAATTTTGAGTGTTTGTTAATAAAAAAGAACGTATTTGTTATCATTAAGAAAAAATGACGGTTACTAATAATTCCATTAGGAATAGGCATCAATCACTACGCATTTTAATTTGACCAGTATAATAAATATTAAAAGATAGATTATTGAAGCTACCATAAGCTATTAGTTGATATCTGTTATTACCTATATAAATTAGGTTAATGGTAATTCCTTTTTGCCCGTAAAATGTAGTCCTATATACTAATTGTTGAGTAACTGTATCTAATTGCAAATTCAAATTGCCTGTTAGTGATTCCCAAATAGGAGTCTTCTTCTTATTAGCAAAAAATGCACTATCTGTTGCATTTGTATAGATAAATGGAGTGAGTCCACTCGGAGAACCAATCGTATTAATAATTGAATCAATCAATGAGATGCTTATTAATGAAGAACCAACCATCTTATTTGTTTTACTATTACTATTTGCAGAAGAATACAATTGTAGATTTACCCTTCTAAAAATGGTATTTAGAGAATCAGGCAATGGCACAGTTGTGTCTAACATAAAGTCAGCCTTAGTCAATTGAAAGGTGTTGAATGCCTTTATGATTGTTGTATCCCCGACATTAGATACCGAGGTATCCATATATTGATAGGAGACATATCCATTATCTGAAAATGTAGAAATAGTAGCGTCCTTTTTGCATTGAAAGCAAAGGACACTTACCACTAATAAAAAAATCTTATCGTATAATTTCATATTCATTCTAATTATTCAACCAACCATATTAAACTTCATCCTTGCTATTGCTACCAACCAGGATTCTGATTACCAAAATTGGCATTAGCAGCCAATTCAGCAGCAGGTATAGGAAATAGCTTGTACTTGTCAATCCATGGAATCACAGTAACAGGCTGAACTGTTCCACCTACCCATTTTTTAGCAAATGAATTCCATACAGGCAAGGTCATTTGATTACTTGCCAATTGAGGGTAAAAGGTTTCAAAACGCCATTGAAGCATACACTTTCCTGTATTACCATATTGCATTCGGACACAATCGAACCATCTACTAAATTCACCAGCTAATTCTAAACCTCTTTCATTAAATACTGCCATTCTGAAATCGGTCTTTGAAAGACCAAGTGGTAAATCGGCGGGTACCGACCTAGGGTTTCCGTCTGCAAGTCTAGCCCTTCGTCTCACCGTCATAAAAATATTCCAAGCAATACCAGGCTGCCCTAATTCATTCAAAGCCTCTGCCTTGATAAGATATACTTCGGCGAGCCTAATGATATATTCATCGTTTTCATTGTTCCAAGGATCTAATCCATTGGGGTCTCGATATTTATTGAGATAAGGTTGGGTTTTGCGGTTTAGGTTGGCAGAATCAGCTACGACAACCGGATATGTAATAAAGTGACTAATTGGAATAGAAGTGGTACTGTACCAATTGGTAAGGAAATTATAGTCCGTCCGATAATCATTTACCCCATTTTTATTATAGTCACCTGTCCTATACAAATCATAAAACCAAGGTTGAATCTGAACTGTACCTGCTCCATAACCGTTAGTCTGATTTCCACACACATAAGGTTCATTTCCAGAAGTGGTTGTATAGGCCATTTGGGAACCCTTTGAATTTTGGTTGGCAGTAGTGAAATCACGGGTCTGTTGTATGCCAAAAATGACTTCATTATAAGCCATAGGCTCATTAGACACGTCAAAAATGCTGGCATAATAGGGTAGTAACCTATATTGGTTTGAATTGATGACACTATCTGAAAATGAATTTGCCAATGTGTAATATTTGGGAGATTCGGAGGATCGATTATTTAAATCGCAGTAATTGGCATAAGTCAGATAAGCCAAAGCCAATATAGCCTGTGCAGCCCCTTTTGTAGCCCTCCCCCTTTCAGCAGTAGGTTGAAGTGAATACGGAATACACATTTGATTGGCATTTGACAAATCAATAAATATTTGATGATAAACAGAGTCTATACTTTGTCTAGGCTTACTGAAATTATTGTTGGGCTGTGATGAAGAAAGACTAACGGGTACACCACCAAAAAGACGAACAAGATTAAAATAAGTGAATCCACGCATGAAGTACATTTCTCCAATCACTTTCTTTCTTGTAGCAGCAGTCACTAATGAACCTGCTTTATTGATAGACTCAATTAAACTATTTGACCTGTTGATTGCTGCAAAAAAATTATTCCAAGATGAGTTAATATAGGGATCGGTAGATAACTCACTGTGTGTCAGCCAATACCCTTGATTAGCAAAAGAAGGGGTAGAGAATTCATCTGCACTAAAAAGAATCATACCATGTGCGGAAGACTTATATAAACTATAGGATTGATATTGTGCATAAATACCATTTGCAAGTACTGCAACATCCGCATCGGACTGAATATACCCGTCTGCAGGAGACACCCCATACAAACTTTCTTTTAAAGTACAGCCGTGTAGGAAAAATTGACCAAACGACATAAAAAACAAGTAAGTCATCAGGCTTTTCAACCTAATACACTTTATATTTTCCATCGTTATTAATCGCCCTATTTTAGTAACTGTTCGTCCCATCATTATGAATGTAATATTTTAAAATGAAACATTTATACCCGTAGAAAACGTCCTGTTCTGAGGAATTACTCCGTTGTCTTGCCCTTGCGTTAAGGGATTGGCAGCGGCACTGTTTACCTCTGGGTCATATCCCTTATAATTAGTCAGCGTCAATAGGTTAGTACCTGTTACAAAACAATTAATTGAGTTCAGAATGGGTGACTTTTTAATTTTGAATTGATAGGAAACCGTAACACTTTTTAAACGCAGATAAGAAGCATCCTCAATAATAAAATCCGTAAAAAAACCATAGAAAGGAGTTCCTCCCGATTGTGCAATTGGGTAAGTATTGCTCGTTCCTGGTCCTGTCCAACGATTTTGATAGGCCTCAGCAGAAATATTTTTATTGGTTGACCTTGATAAACCATCGAGATAATACCTATTGACATTGGCAACTTGATGCCCTACCGACCCCTGTATGAGAACATTAAGCGAAAACGACTTCCAAAAGAAATCGTTTGTTATACCAAAAAAATATTTAGGAAAAGGATTCCCAATGATAGTCCTGTCTGAAGCAGATATTAAACCATCCTTATTAAGGTCAGCTATCTTAAAAAAACCAGGTTTCGCATTGATGGAAACACCGGGAGAATTATCAATTTCTGCTTGGGTTTGATATATTCCTGATACCCTATATCCATAAAATGAACCAATTGCAAATCCTGGTGTCGCTATATTTAGACTCTGACTATTCAATGAAGTCGCCCCTAAAACATTGGGTACAATATTATTGAAGGAAATAACCTTGTTTCGATTAAATGAAATATTCCCTCCCACATTCCACCTCAACTTTTTGGTCAACACCTGACACATTGTAGATATTTCAATCCCTTTATTTTCCACTTCACCTGCATTTGTAGAGTAACTTGTGAATCCAGTAGTACCTGGTATGATTAAACTTACTAGCAAATTGCTTGTTCTTTTATTGTACGTTTCTACAGTTAGGCTATATCGTCCATTCAAAATACCCATATCCATACCTAGATTATAGATGCCCGTATATTCCCATCCCAAGTTATTATTGGCAATATTTAAGGGTCCGAATGCAGTGATGATATTATTATTAATTACAGAATTATTGTAAGCTAATTGTGATATGGATGAACCTACATTAACTGACTGATTTCCTGATATACCGTAACTCGTTCTTAATTTCAATAAGGAAACTACTGGAAATATTTTCATAAATGATTCTCTATCTACATTCCAAGCTGCTGCAACAGCAGGAAAGAAACCCCATTTATTACCTTCTGAGAACCTACTTGTTCCATCATACCGTCCAGTTAGTGTAAAAATATATCTATCGTTATAAATGTAATTAGTTCTGAAAATAAAGGATGCTAAAGCCGATTCAACAATCGAATTTGAAGGTTTATCATCTATTGTCCCAACACCTATATTCGTGTAAGACAATCGGTCGTTCGTAAAATTGGCAGCACCACTTCCTGATTTTCTGTCAATAAAATGTTGCCAAGTGTAACCTGTTAGGGCAGTAAATCTGCTTTTGCCCCACGTTTTATTGTACGAAAGAGTTGATTCAGTTAAATAATTTACCGAACTAGCGTTACCTTGATAAGCATATCCATGACGATTACTTCCTGCTGTTCCGGTAGGCAAATAAAGGTTTCTGAGAGAAGAAGACGAATTGATTCCTGTTCGGAAGTTACATTTCAGGTCTTTTGTTATTTTCAAATCAGAAAAGAATGCACCATTCATTAATACAACCCGATTTTCATCATTGCCATATAAAATATTTTGCATGGGATTGTCGATACCATAATTCAAGTTGGCTACAGAATCCTGTGAAAATGGTTTGTTGATAGGTGGGGTAAGTAGGGCCTGACTAATAATCTTATTTTCATTCACACCATGATTAAGGCTCATCGTACTATTGATATTAACCCCATAACTGAACGACTTGTTTACCTTTCTGTCAACATTTAATCGAACCGTTCCTCTTTGATAGAGAGAAGTTAAAATGACACCCGTTTGATTCAGGTATCCAAGAGAAAGTGAATATCTTAATTTATCATCGCCCGCAGTAAATTTCAATTGATGACTTTGGGCAATACCAGTTTGAATCAAAGAATTTTGCCAATTGTTTTCAAAGCCATTCAGTGTATTGTAATTTCCTTGATTGTAGGCAATGTAACCATTATTTATATCGGAAAAGGCCTCGTTAGAGTAGGACAAATAATCCTTTGAGCTCAGTACATTGATTTGCTTTTTAACAATATTAGAAAAATCTTCTCGAAATGAATAGGTGATATTGTCTTTCCCAACTACTCCCCTTTTGGTAGAAATAATTACCACCCCATTTGCCCCTCTTGAACCATAAATAGCAGTAGCAGATGCGTCCTTTAATATTTCTATCGACTCAATATCATTCGGATTTAAAGATGCTAAGGAATTTTCCGTAGCTAAATTAACCAAATCACTTGATAAACCCGTTGTAGGGGTTACACTACCAGAAGATATAGGATATCCATCAACAACAATTAGCGGTGAATTGGAACCAGAGATAGAATTTGCACCACGAATCAAGAAAGTCATTCCACCTGCCAAAGCACCTGAATTTTGTGTAATCTGTACACCTGCCACCCTTCCTTGAATAAACTGTTCGAAGGAAGTGGTAGGTGTATTTTCGACACCATCCGTTTTTAATTTTGTAATAGAACCAGTAAGGTCGGATTTCTTAACCGTACCATATCCAATAACAATTACATCATCTAACTTATTAACAATAGGATACATCACTATATCAATATTATCGTCAACTCTTTTTTCAATGGTTTTATACCCAATATGTGTAACAACCAACTTAGCATTTTCGTTTTTGACATGAATTACAAACTCACCCATTTTGTTTGTAATCACCTTATTCGTAGTCCCTTTTTCGGTAATAGTCACTCCTTCAAGAGGTAAACCGGTACTATCCTTAACTATCCCTGAAACTGTATTTGAGTTCACTTTAAATGGGTCTGAATTTATCAAATTAATTGAGACGTTTTTTTTTGTAGGAAAAAGAACAATCGTTCCATTTACTAGCTGATAACTTATTCCATTAGGTATGAGAATAGTATTGATAAAATCTGAAATATTTTTATTCATGCTATGATAGCTAACAATCGTACTTAATTTAAGTAAACCTGAGCTATAATTGAACTTCACATTAGTGAGCGTACTGATAGTTTTAATGGCATTTTCTATTTTCACTTTCTCTAAATTAACCATAAACGTCTTGTTTAAGACATCCTGCCCTTTAGCATGAAAAGTAAAGATGGAACATAAAAGCAAACTAAGAATGAAATAATGAAACAAGCATTTATTATTCATGGCAATAAAATAAGCAGTAACAAAGAGTCACGTTAAATATAAAAAATGAAATATTTTAAATCAATCCCTCATTACAAAGAAGTTGTAAGTGATAAGTAGTAAATTATACTTTACTTACAACTTAATACTTATCACTTACACCCTACACCCGTAATTAGTATTTTTGTTCCATTTGTTTGAAAGTTGGCATCAATAGTCAAACAAATAATTTTCAACTTGGTATATAAGTCCTGTTCGGTTACATCGCCTGTAAACACACAATTGTTTAACCCTTCATTTTCTAGCACTATATCAATGGCATAATTCTGTTGTAATTGCTTTACAATATCACGTAATTTGGTTTTCTCAAATACAAATGACACAGGCTCTTGGCTCTCGGAGATATAATTATTATGTTTCACCACGAGTGTAGGTGCATCTACGAGTGTTACATTCAGTTGCTTAACCTGTTCTTGATAAGCAACTTTTTGGTTTGGGAATAATAATACAGGAGGCAATAACCTGCTAGAATCTGCGAGCATCTTTGTGTTTTCATACACCTGAACCTTTCCTGATTTCACTTCTACTGCCACATTGCCTTTAGTTTGACCATTCACTGTAAACTTTGTGCCTAGAACCCTTGTTGTAACAGAACCACAATAAACATAAAATGGCATACTCTTATTCTTTGCAACATCGAAGCAAGCAATACCTTCTAAATAAACCTCTCGTTTTTTGTTTTTATAGTCATAATTATAATGTATAGACGCCCCTGCTTGAAGGGTTATCAAACTACTGTCGGGTAAATAATAATTAAGGTTTGCATTGGTATTATTTTTCTGATTGACGATATTATCAGAAGGAATAATGGATGCGAATGAAGGTGTAGCTTGTTTATTTTGGAACAGGAATATTGAAATTGCTATTATAAAAAGTATGCAGGCGGCAGCCAAATAAGGCAATAACTTATTCCTTTTGAAAGATACTTGTAGAGTAGTATTAGAGAATTTATCTGATTCTGCAATCTTACGCATTATTTCGTGTGATACATGAACGGGTAGTTTTACATCAGATACTCTTTTGGCCTTTAATTCGACAAGTAGAAAATCGTTGACCAAATGGTCATACAAACCCGTATTAATCAATTCGAAAAACTCATTAATACCGTCAGTATCGAGCGTTCGGGCAATGTATTTATCTAATAATATTTTAAAAATTTCTTGTTGCATTACTATAAAGACCCGTTACTAAAAGTCTATGAGTACGCAAAACGAATATTTTTTATAAAAAGAGAGAAAAAAGATTAAAGCCTGATTCTTTTATGTATTTACGAATCTGTTTTAGGGCTCTAACTAGGTGTTTATTTACAGTTAATGGAGAGATTTTTAATTTTGATGCCACCTCTTGGTGAGATAGATTTCGGAGTTTAACTAACTCATATACCTTCTTTTGATGTTCGGTTAATGTCGAAATTGCATTTTCGTGAAGATTATGATAAATATTTTTGTCTATCCCGTTTTCAGGATGTTCTTCAAATAATGAGTCCTCAACTACCCTATAATCATCGATACGTTTCCATTCGGCAGCTATTTTCCTAAATTGTTTCAGACAATGATTTCTTGCAACAATAAATAACCAATTTTCAAGGGACTGTAATTCGGTTAGATTCTTACGTTCAAACCAAAGCTTTAGAAATACATCCTGTACTACTTCTTCTGCTAAGATGGGAGAATTAAGTATCATGATGGCCACTCTGTAAATATTATCCTTATGTAAATCGTAAATAAATTGAAACGCATAGTTGCTATCCTGACTAATCAGAAGAAGTAATCTTTTTTCATCGTAAGGAGTAGCAGTATCTGACATCTTATTATTTAAATAATTTTTCGCTGAGAAAAGGGATAAGGCATGTTCTTGTTAAGAATCGTTTGCAAATGTAGTCGTATTTTATTTTAAATTATTTTCAAAAGTAGAGTGGGTGCATAAAAGTTTTTCGCTGTGACTTAAAGGGTCAGTCAGACGACGCAAGAGTTGAATGTAAAAGAGGTACAGAAATAGTGTTTACTACCGTTACAAATGTTAGTAAATCAACATTTATTGACGAAAGTCCGAACCTGATTACAAACTTACCTGAAAAAAGACAGTACAGAGTTTGGTTTCTTAAAGGCGACAAAGTAGTTGGAATTGTAAGCACTATTGTAACTATTACAGTAGAAGGATAATCTTTTGAGTGATGAGTTATGAAATATGAGTTATGAGTGCAAGCATTAGGTAATAGGATATAAATTTTAAGTTTGTGTTTAAAATTAATTAAAAACAAATCCCTCTACAAGTGTTTACCTATAAAGGGCTTTAATATGTTATTGTTTTAAAACTTTGTAGTTATTCTATTTTTTTCTATGAAAAGAAGTAAATAGTTACTACTCGAATACATTGAAATCTCTACTATCAGATAAACATTAAAAAGAACCGATTATTTCTTAATAAAAGAATTCTCTGAGGCGCCATTACTAAATTCTACAGTTTTACCAACACTAGTAAAGTCGGTTTTATCAACCTTTATTTGTGCAGATTTTTCTCCATTAACACTAAATAATAATTCAGGATTACTAGAATACTTCAAGCCTTCTACTTTAATGTTGGTTCCATTATTAATAAAAACAACTGGATTTGTACTTGAACTAAATAATGACACATTTTTTAAGGAAATATCTTCAGCCTCTACAATTTCAGCCCCCTTTAGCGAATGCAATTCCAAATCCTCAAAATGAATCCCCTTGATACTCATTTCAGGCAAACCTCTAATCAACAAACCTTTTGCAGCACCGTCACAAACGATATTATTTACATAAAATTCTTTGAATTGTGGTGTGGCATCAGTAACAGGATATACACCTGTCTTAGCACTTTTTACGGCATAGTACATATCAAATAGTACGGCCTCACGAACAATATCCTTCATTTTGATATTTTTGATAAATATATTTTCAACGACTCCTCCCCTTCCACGAGTCGTTTTGAATCGTAACCCAATATCAGTACCATTAAAAATGCAATTAGTTACAAATATATTCTTAGCACCGCCCGACATTTCACTACCAATCACAAATCCTCCATGTGCCCGATACACCATACAATTTCTGACAACCATATTTTCGGTAGGAATACCTCTCTTTCTACCTGCCTCATCCCTACCTGACTTCACACAAATACCATCATCGCCTGCATTAAATGTGCTATTTTCAAGTACGACATCCTTGCAAGATTCTATATCTAAAGCATCTCCATTTTGTGCATTCCAATTATTATTCACATGAATACCTTGTATAGTCAATTCTTTACAAAGAAGTATATGCAAACACCATCCGGGAGAGTTTTTAAACGTTGTATTTTGTAATAAGACTTTTTGACAATTATTTAAGACTACCATGTTAGGACGAAAGAAATCCTTTATGTCTTCATAATCTTTTAGTGATTTACTAGGTTTCATTATCTCTTCTTCTTTCATAGTAGCCCCACTAGCAAAGCTCTGTGATGGATACCATGTTTTACCATTAGCACTAACCACTCCCCCGTTTGCTATTAAGCTAGCCCATTCACTTTCCGTCTGTTTACCTTTCGACATAGGTCGCCAAACTTCACCATGACCATCAATAGTTCCGTTGCCAGTTATTGCAATATTTACTAAATCGTTTCCTGAAATAGGCGATTCATTACGAGGGGAAGGATGCCCTTCATAGTCTCCCATAATTAACTTGTATTCATTTTTATCGCTAGTAAATAGAAGAAAAGCAGCGTCACTTATATGAAGATTAACATTACTTTTCATCACAATCGGACCTGTCAACCACTCTCCCTTCGGTATCAGCACAACGCCTCCACCTTTTAAACTACAATCACTGATTGCATTATTGATACTCTTTGTATTTAACTTTTTCCCACCTACAACTGCACCATAGGAAATAATATTAAAAGTATCCTTTTTGAAAGTAGGCAATTCGGCAGTTGGCAGATTATCCCATGAATATTTTTTTGTTTGAGCTGTTATACCCAAATCGAGTATCATTAACATTAAAACGAAACAACTAATTTGTTTGAGTGTCATTTGAAATTTCATCATTTTATTTTTAAAAAGCGAGCAAATAGAAACTACTTTCCTACCATGGCAAATTATATTAATTACAATTAGAACTATTTTATTATTGTGTAACGTAATAGTAATAAGGTTTCATTAATATGGTGTAAATATAGACTCCTATTAAAAACAACTATCCTGCACAATCATGCAAAAAATAAAATTCATTCAAATAACAAAAAAGGCAAATAAGAAACCACTCTATTTACTCCAAACAATTATTGAAAAGAATTGATGTATGCTTCGTTCAATTCGTGCTATAATTTACAAAGGTGAATAACTATGAAGAAGAAAAAAATTGCAAAGGCTATTTAGCAAAAAGAAAAAATACTATTTCAAAACACCTGTCATTCTATTTTTTCTGTAAAAATATAATAGAAGTTAGTTAATAATGCGAATCAAGGGTTGAAAGTACCGTTAGGTACTAAATATTGGTAGTAAAATATTAAAATGAAGGCTTGAAGTGCCGTAGGTACGACATAATTTGCATTTGAAACTATAAAAAGTTTTTCTTTTGAGCATTTTAAAATGATATGTCGTCCCTACGGGCAATGTCATTAAGTTAAGGAAATTCATAGTGGCGGGAATTACCATAAACACAGTATTTCATTGTCATTCTCTTCGAAAATCACCAAGACTGTCACACAGAGCCTGTCGAAGTGCAAGCAACTTACATTTCAACCCGATTTCGACA